>NZ_JBJXBN010000003.1:0-275541 GCF_046116915.1 Collinsella sp. wc0583
TCGGATTGGGTCATAGTGTCTGTCGTTGCCAAAACATCGGCGTTGCCTTGTCGCAAGTAGTCATCGGGGACGTTCTTTAATGACCAGTCGTTTAAGAACATCCCCAATGACTACACTCAAAAACGGCGCCCGCTGGCGATGTTGCCGGCGGGCGCCGTTGTCTTGAAGACGAAGTGATCCGTTTTCCTCCGTCCCCAAGGGATCATTACAGTGAGTCGATAAAGCGCTGTTGGGCGGCGCGGCCGGCTTCGTCCCACTTAAAGACGCCGGCGTTGTCGAGCACGTGGCCAAACACCACGCCGACCTCCTCGTGCAGGATGTCGATGGCGTTGTCCGCCGTAAGCTCGTCGGCGCGGCGGGCAAAGATATCCTCGGCCCATGCGGCGTGGCTGCGGCAAAGGTCGTCGCCCTCGAGCGCGCTGGCAAGGTCGTAGCTGGTATCGGCTTTGGCTGCCAGCAGGTGCTCGCGGACAGCGCCGAGCTCGGGAACCAAGCGCGGCGGCAAAATGGCCAGGCCCATGACTTCGATCAGGCCGATGTTCTCCTTTTTAATATGGTGATACTCGGCATGCGGGTGGAATACGCCCAGCGGATGCTCGTCGGTCGTGATATTGCAGCGAAGCGCCAGGTAAGCCTCGTAGATCTCGCCGCCGGCATTGCCGCGGGAGTCGACGCGGCGGATGACGGGCGTCACGGTGTTGTGCGCCATGCCGTCGATTGTGTGCGCGATGACGCCAACCGAATCATCGGTCCACTCGCGCCAGGCGAGAATAATCTTCTCGGCGGCATCGAGCAGCTGAGCGCGGTCGTGCGAGCGCAGGCGCAGCACCGAAAGCGGCCACTGCAGCACGGTACCGCTGACCTGGTCAAATCCGGGCACGCTAAACTGTGAGACCTCGGCGGCATGCATCATGGGGAACTCGTGCGCGCCACCCTGGAAGTGGTCGTGCGACAGAATCGAGCCGCCCACGATGGGCAGGTCGGCATTGGAGCCGATGAAGTAGTGCGGGAACAGGTCCACAAAGTCGAGCAGGCACGTCAGCCCCTTGCGATCCACGTGCATCGGACGATGCTCGGAGCTCATGGCAATGCAGTGCTCGTTAAAGTACGCATACGGGCTGTACTGGAAGCCCCAGCGCTCGCCGTCGAGCTGGATGGGGATAACGCGCAGGTTCTGACGGGCGGGGTGGGCGCCGCCGTCGGCTGTTGCGGAACGTCCTGGATAGCCCTCGTTTTCGATACAGAGCTGGCAGGCGGGATACTTCTCGCCCGTGTTCTTGGCCGCACCGGCCGCGGCGATATCGCGCGGGTCCTTTTCGGGCTTGGACAGGTTGATGGTGATCTCAAGATCGCCCCAGTTGGTAGGGGTGCTCCATTTGATGTTGCGCGCGATGGCGGCACGGCGCACGTAGCCGGCGTCGCAGCACAGGCCGTAGAACCAGTCGGTCGCGGCGCGGGGCTCATTGACGCCCATACGTCCGTTGAACTCCTCGTTTACAACCGAAGGCCTCGGCATGAGCGCGCCCATGATGCGCATGGCGATGCGGTCGCGGCCCGACGCCGTGTCCTCGGCAGCACCGTTGGCAACGGCGGCCTCGGAAAGCACGGCAAGCGTGCCTTCAAGGTCAAAGTCGGGCAGGGTATCGGGGTGCAAAAGTGAGAGTTTCTCAACCTGGAGCGCCCAGGCCATGTCAAGCGCCGGGCCCGTAGCACCGATGCACTCGAGAATGGTGTTGTAGGCCCAGATGCGGTCATCCTGTCCGATCATCGATCGGTGGATGGCATATTCGATGAGGCCCTGCGCAGCCTCGCGCACGTCGGTCATTACAGCCATGCCGCATAAGCCCCCTTGTCAGAAATTGCGTAGTGGCGGGCAGAACCCTCGCCCAGCCAGCTGTTCATCTTGGTAATAAAGGTGTCTACCAGATCGAGCGGCACAAAGGCCTGGATGGTGCCGCCAAAGCCGCCGCCGTGGATGCGGACGGCGCCGCGGCCGTCGAGTACATGCTCGGCCAGTGCCAGGGCATACATCGAGGGCTGTTCGGAGCCCAGCTTGGCAACGACGTTTTGCAGGTACATGGCAGAGCTGGCGCCCGACTCGCGCGTCAGGACCAGGAACTGATCGATATCGCCGGCGTTAAGGGCTGCCCAGCGCTTATCGACCAGGCCGTTTTCGTACCAGTAGTGAACGGCGCGCAGGCAGGCGCGGTCGCCCAGCTTGGCGCGCAGCTCGGGGAGCTTGGCGTCAAAGTCCGCCACGTTTACCTCGCACAGGCGTGCCTTGCCAAACTCGGCAGCGACGTCCTGCATCTCGCGCGGAACGGCGGCGTAGTCGTCGGTAGCTGCCACATGGTCGGCGCCAACCTTAACGAGCACGAGCGCATAACCGTGATCCTCAAAATTGAGCTCGAGCTTCTGGGTTTTAGGCTGAGCCTGGTCCTCAAAGTCCATGTAGGCAAGGCCGCCCAGGCACACAGCGGCCTGGTCCATCAGACCGCAGGGCTTGCCGTAATAGTTGTTCTCGGTGCGCTGGCTCATCTGCGCGAGCGCGACGGGCTCAATAGCGGGCGCGCCCCAGAGCGTTTCCATGGCGCGGCCGTATGCCGCCTCGACAGCAGCAGAACTCGAAAGACCGCCGCCCGAAGGGACGGAGCAGGTAAAGGCAAAGTCGAAGCCCTTGGGCTCAACACCAAGCGCTGCGACCTCGTGGGCCATACCACGCACGAGGCTTGCGGACGTGCCCTTCTCGGACTCCTGAACATCCAGCGTGTCGAGCGTGATCTCAAACGTAGGATAGCCCTCGTCGGCGACACGGACCTTGTTGGAGTCGGTTGCCACGGCGATGCCGTCGACGGCGACATCGAGCGAGCCGGCGATAACGTGACCGCCCTCGTGATCGGTGTGATTGCCGCTGATCTCGGAACGCCCGGGCGCGTGTACGTAGAGCACCTGGCGGTCGCCGATGGGGCCAAACTCCTCCTCGAACAGCCTGGTGAGCGTGGTGAGTGTCTTTTCGTCGGGGGCGGTCATATGGGTCCTTTCCTTGACGCGGGAGAGATTGGTCCGTGTCATTATGAGTACGTTAACAATTTTGAGCACCACAAACCAGACGGTCGCAGCGCTGCACGTTAATAGGTATGTTAACGTACTCATAACACAACGCATATCTATTTCTGAGAATCTGGTAATCGGTAGATTTTCGGCCGTGAACGGTGTAGCCGTATGGACATATGGAGCAAAAGAACCGCTGATAGAAAAAGTAGAGTACGTTAACATGCGTCCGACGATAGCGGGCCTCGGCGCGGGGCGTGCTTCCGCTCGGGCCGACATTCACGCTATTCAGATCTTGCGAGAGCGAAGGTGATTTTGTGGCAAGGCGCCCTTCCAACGATACAGGTACGCGCCCGGTTTCCATGGCCGACGTTGCCCGCGCTGCCGGTGTTTCGCAGCAGACGGTTTCGCGCGTTGCCAACGGCCTTCCTAACGTCAACGAGCAGACGCGCCAGCGCGTGCAGGCCGCTATGCAAGAGCTCGGATTTCGTCCGAGTTATGCCGGTCGCTCGCTGCGCGACGGTCGCTACCATTCGGTCGGCCTGTGCGTCAACGATGTCACCAAGTTTGGCAACCTCTCAATGATCGACGGCATCGCCAGCGCTGCTCGCGAGCATAATTGCGCCATCACGCTGGTCGAGATGTCCAAGACCGAGGAGTTTTCGCTTGCCGAGGCCACGCGTCGTATGGCCGCATTGCCGGTGGACGGCATCATCATCGGCATGAGTCGCATGGCGCCCGATTTTGAGACGTTTAATCCACTGCCGGGCATTGGCACGGTCATCGTTACCATGTACGCGCATCCGCGCGTGACCACGGTCGATTCCGACCATTACGGCTGCTCGCTGCTGCTCATGGATCACCTGTTTGAGCTGGGGCACGAGCAGATTCGCTATATTGGCGGCCCGTCGTTCTCGGTCGACGAACAATTTCGCCGCGCCGGTTGGCAGGATGCGCTCGAGCGTAAGCACATCGAGCCGGTAGAACCGCTTGAGGGCGACTGGTCTGCCAACAGCGGTTACGAGGCCGGTAGGTACCTGGCCGAACACGATCGCACCATGACGGCGATCTATGCGGCAAACGATCAGATGGCAAATGGCGTCATTGCAGCGCTGCGCGATAGCGGCTTGCGCGTGCCCGAGGACGTGAGCGTGGTGGGCGTCGATGACTCGCTCGACGACTTTGTCGCGCATAACGAGCTCACGACCGTTCGATTCGATTTGCATCAGCGTGGGCGCGAGGTATTCGAGCACGCGGTTCCCAAGGCGGGGGCAACGGACAAAACCGTCGCCATTCGCATCCCCGGTCAGCTCATCGTTCGACATAGCACGGCAGAGCCTCGCGCATAGTTTGTGCAGGTAAACGGAGCTTTATCGCATTTCAATAACAATCGGTAAGGATGCCGGTAGATAGCTGTGGCTCTAAAGGCGAGTGTTATGATAGACGGGTTCTTTTGTCTATCTAGGAGGCTTTGCCTGATGGAGATCACCAAGGATATCCGCTACATCGGTGTCGACGATCACGACATTGACCTGTTCGAGGGCCAGTACGACGTGTCCGAGAACGGCATGGCATACAACAGCTATGTTATCTTGGGCGATAAAATCGCTGTCGCCGATTCGGTTGACGCTGGCTTTGTCGACGAATGGCTCGGCAACCTCGAGGCCGTGCTCGATGGACGTACGCCCGACTACCTGGTCGTCCATCACATGGAGCCCGATCACTCCGCCGGTATCGCCGCCTTTATGGAGCGCTATCCCCAGGCACAGATTGTGGCCAGCATGGGCGCCTTTCGCATGATGGTCAACTACTTTGGCACCGACTACCCCGAGCGCAAGATGGTCGTCAAAGAGGGCGACGTGCTCGATCTGGGCGGTCACAGCCTAACGTTTGTCGGCGCTCCCAACGTTCACTGGCCCGAGGTGATCTTCTCCTACGAGTCTACCGACAAGGTGCTCTTTAGTGCCGACGGCTTTGGCAAGTTCGGCGCCAACGACATCGAGGACCCGGAAGGCTGGGCTTGCGAAGCGCGCCGCTACTACTTTGGCATCGTCGGTAAGTTCGGCAAATTCGTGCAGACCGTGCTCAAGAAGGCCGCCGACCTGGACATCCAGATCATCTGTCCGCTCCACGGCCCTGTACTGACCGAGAACCTGGGCTATTACCTCGACACCTACAACACCTGGTCGAGCTATCAGCCCGAGGACGAGGGCGTCACGATTGCCTATGCGAGCGTGTACGGCCATCTGAAGGCCGCCGTTGAGGAGCTTGCATCTGCGCTCGAGGCCCGCGGCCAGAAGGTTTCCGTCTTTGACTTGGCTCGCGACGACATGGCCGAGGCCGTTGAGGATGCGTTCCGCTATGACCGTCTGGTGCTCGCCTCCATCACCTATCAGGGCGAGATCTTCCCGTTCATGAGCACCTTTATCCACACGCTTGCCGAGCACGCCTATCAGAACCGTACGGTGGCGCTCGTTGAGGCCGGCTCCTGGGCGCCCACCGCTGCCAAGGTTATGACCAAGGAGCTCGAGGGCATGAAGGACATCACCCTGGCGCAGAACAAGGTGACCGTGCTGGGCTCGCTCAACGACGCCTCGCGCGCTCAGATCGAGGCCCTCGCCGACGAGCTTTCCAAGTAGCGATATTTCGCTTTTAACGCTCAACCACCACAAAGGGGACAGGCACCTTTGTGGTGGTTTTTGTTTAAGCGCCAGCGATGAGGAGATTTGGGCGGGCGTCGTCGACGATCTCGGCGATTGAGGTGGCAACGGCATGATCGGGGTCACGGTCCATCACGATGGTGTCGACATCTGCCAGCTCGGCAAAGCGGTACATGCCGCGTCCGTTAACCTTGCTGGCGTCCATGAGGGCGACGCTTTGATGGGCTGCGGCGATCATAGCCGTTTTGGTCTCGGCCATTTGGGGAAAGTCGGTCGTAAAGCCGCAGCGGGGGACAAAAGCGCCGGGGCACATGACGGCAAGGTCGGCGTGGACCATTTGGAGCGCCTGCATGGTAAGTGGACCGTACAGATAGCGATGACCTTTGCGCAGTGCCCCACCCAGCATGACGACATCGACCGAGGGCATGCTCTCGTCGATGTAATCGGCGATGGTAATGTCGGCCGTGATGACGGTGATGCCGTCGCGCTGATCGAGGAGCCGGACGAACTCGAGCGCCGTGGTGCCCGAGTCGACAAGCAGCGTGTCGCCATTGCCGACGAGCTCGATGGCGCTTTGCGCGATGGCCTGCTTGGCGGCGACATTGACGTTGATGCGGCGATCCTGGGTGGATACGGTCAGTCGCTTCTGGAGAGACACAGCGCCACCATGCGTGCGGCGCAACTTGCCGGACTCGGCGAGCGCGTCCAGGTCGGCGCGGGCGGTAACGGAGGACACGCCAAAGGTCTGGGCGATTTCTGCCACTTGCACCGAGGCGTTATGCTCGAGCATCTCCATGATGGCGGAACGACGCTCATCGGCGAAAGCTCGGGTTGTTGCGTGGGCCATGTTTGCTCCATTCTCGGCTAAATTTGTAGGAATTGTGTTGAGCCTATTTTCGTTCATTTTCTTTTTGAGTAAGAAAACGCCTTTCGATTACTTATCTTTTCTATAAAAGAAAGACGCTGAACGCCCAAAATTCAATATCGAATACGCCCACTCGGCTCCAATTCCTTCCGTTTACTTTTCAAAAACGACTGTATTGACCTGCATGGGCTCAATATCTCGCACATGCAAAGCCGCTGAATTTCATACAATGGACGCAGCAAAACGCAAGGTAAAACGCCTTGCGGACACGTACGCCCGATGTCCAGATGCGGGCGAGGGAGAGGAGCAAACGCTCATGGCACTTGTTACCACCGAAAAGATGCTCAAGGACGCTCAGGCCGGCCATTACGCCGTTGGCGCGTTCAACGTCGAGAACCTCGAGTTTGTTATGGCCGTTCTGGCCGCTGCCGAGGAGACCAAGTCCCCCGTCATCATGCAGACCACCCCGGGCACCATCAAGACCGCTGGTCTGGACTACTTCTACGGCATGGTCAAGGCTGCCGCCGAGCGCGCTTCCGTGCCCGTCGCTCTGCACCTCGATCACGGCGATGGCTATGACCGCTGCATGCAGGCTTTCCGCACTGGCTACACCTCTGTCATGATCGACGGTTCGCACGAGTCCTTCGAGGACAACATCGCCCTGACCAAGTCCGTCGCCGACGCTGGCCGCGCCATGGGTGTGCCCGTCGAGGCCGAGCTTGGCAAGGTTGGCGGCAAGGAGGACGACGGTCCCGCGGTTGAGGGCGAGAGCCCCTACACCGATCCGGCCGAGGCCAAGGAGTTCGTCGAGCGCACCGGCTGCACCTCGCTGGCCATTGGCGTTGGCACCAGCCACGGCGTGTACACGAGCGATCCTCACATCGAGCAGTCCGTGGTCAAGGCCATCCGCGACGCCGTCGACGTGCCGCTGGTTCTGCACGGCACTTCCGGTGTGCCCGATGAGCAGGTCGCCGAGGCCGTGAAGAACGGCATCTGCAAGGTCAACTACGCCACTGAGCTGCGTCAGGCCTACACCAAGGGCTTCATGGCCTACATGGCCGAGAACCCCGCCTGCTTCGACCCCAAGAAGCCGGCCAAGGAGGGCATGCGTGAGATTACCGAGCTGGTTAAGATCCGCATGACCAACCTCAACTCTGTGGGCAAAGCAGAGTAACAGCAAGGGTACTCCGACTCGCTACATATCCCGGGGAGGGACGAGGGCTTAGTTCCCCATTCGTCCTCGGGCATGCAAAAAGCCTCGCTGCGCACTTCGTGCGGCGAGGCTTTTTGCCCCCTGCGGAAAGATTGGGGAACTAAGCCCTCGTCCCTCCCGGGTTGACCTACTCGAGGTCGTCGCCCTTGTGGCGTTGGGGCGGAAAATAATAAGAAGCCTTCGCGCTGCGGAATGATTTTGGAAACTATGTACGGGACCCGCCCAAACCGTCCTGCTCAATCGCCCTTGTGGTGTTGGGGCTGAAAGGGTGGGACGCGTGGGTTATTTGGTTGTTAGGGTTAACAGGTCGTTGGGGGTTTCGAGGTTGTAGGTGGCATTTGGGATGTCTTGGTGTGATCCCCATGCCGCTCTGGCAAAACTGACCCCTGCCGAAGTTGCGCATTGTTCGTCGTAGACGGTGTCGCCAACGTAGACGACGTTGCCAGGATTCGCGCCCGTACGCCGGAGATATTCGAGCATGGGAGCGGGTGCGGGTTTATGTTCGGTTGTGTCTTCGACAAGGATGATGTGCTCAAAATACTTATCGAAGCCAAGGGGTGCAATTTCTTCTGCGTATTCGTCGCGCGCACGTGAGGAGACGATGCCAAGTTTGCAGCCGTTGTCGGCGAGTGTTGCGATGACTTCAAGCAAACCTGGAAACACGCTGATGGTGCTTTTAAAGCTGGCGGCAACTTGGCACCAGCGATCCAACGTTGCCTGCGAGTAGATCCCAAGTTTCTCAAGGGCATCCTTGCCGGGTATGCCGAGGGCAAAATCAAGCTCGTGTCGGGGGAGCGTTTTGCCGGTCTCTTCTTGGACAATCTGGACAAGCGATGACAGAACGCTTTCTTCTGTATCTGCCAATGTCCCATCAACGTCAAATACGATATGGTCAAAGTGCTTCATATGATTGCTCCTCTCTGTTGTTTGCCTGCAAGTTTGATGCAGTGACAGAAGAAGGGCTAGCGGGATTTCTGCCTGGTGCTATCGAGATTCTGCCTCGCTGCTCGATAGCTCGAAGGAGTGCATCCCATTTGTTCTTTAAATACCTGGCCAAGATGGCTTGCTGTCGCAAAGCCGCATTGGCGCGCGACTGTCTGGACCGTTCGCGTGGTGTGTGCCAAAAGTTCGCAAGCACGGTTTACGCGGTATGCGCGTAGATATGCCGCCGGGGTCGTTCCTGCGCAAGCTTCGATAATGCGGTAACACTCTCTTTCGCTTACGCCGGCTGCAGATGCCATCTGGGGCACATCTATAGCGGCTGCATAGTTTGCGCGGATATAGTCCAGGATTGCCTTGAACTGTACGTCGCGGTTGGTCATCCAAGAGGCGTTGTCGGAGGAAAAGAGCGGTTCGGCCTTGGCGTTAATCTGAATCCAGAGCTCTGACAAACTATTTCGAAGCGCCATCTCGTTCTGCGGCCGTTGAAGGTCGTGGCTAAAGGAGCTCTTCAGCAAATCGATAAAGGGCATATCGTCGGGATTGGTGGGCGACCATTTGAGCACATCGACGCCTCGACATTGAAGCAATGGGTTGATGTAGCGCTTTTGGAGACGTCCCGCGGGATCGCCGAGCATCGACGGCTGAAAGATATGCAGCATTTGAATGGCTGGCGCCGAATTGGGTGATTGCAGCGTGCTGTGCAAAACGCCGCCGTTGATAAAGCCGGCGGACCCTTCCTCAAAGCGTACGTGCTCATGAGCCGCGCGCGTTCGATAGTCAATCGCTCCCTGCTTCATGTAGAAAAGCTCAACTTCGGAATGCCAGTGCCAGGGGACGGAATTGCCCGGATAGCGAGCGAATTCTGCGCGTTCGGCAATATAGGGCCAGTCTTCGGCGGTCTCGGGAAACGCTTCCTCGCGTCCTCCGCGGTGCAATTCTATGTGATCCATGTTTCGCATGGCATCAGTATAAAGCGCGATGGGCTTAGATTGCTCTTGCCTGTTCGGGGAACGCCTTGTCTAGGGATGCTTGGAGCTTTTCGAACGATGCTCGCAAGTTGTGGCTCTGGTTGGTTGAGCGTTTGGCTTTTGTGGTGGGGGAGTCGAGGAGGCCGTCTCTCTGTGTCGGGGGGAAGGAGAAAAGGTCTGCATGTTTTGGGGATGGCTGCCGTGCTACGGCATTGGAAGAATGCATGCTCATACGGCCTCCTCGATGTCCACCAAAAGATTGCGCTCGGGGTATGCTGCTAGGTCCCGTGCGTTGGCAGTATTATGCCGCGGCTGTTGCAAAGAATCGCTAAAGAAAAGCTTAATGAGGTTTGACGTTGCGATGAAACTGCAGGTCAAAGCTATCGAGTAACACTCTTGAAAGGTTTTGGACTTAAGGGCTTTCTAAGGTTTGTGACGTGGATGTGGCGCGGACGTGCGGAGCGTGTGAATGCTCGCTGTTAGCGCTGCGGCTCTGCGGCGCGCACCTGCTCGATGACCTTATCCATCGTGGCGTCGATGCGGTCTTTTTTGAGCTCGCATTCCCAGATGGTTATGGGTGTCCAGCCCATTTGAGTGAGTGCTGCCACGGCAGCGCGGTCACGCTCGACGTTGCGGCGAAACTTTGCCTCCCAAAATTCAACATTGCGCTTGGGCTGGCTCGGATTGCATTTGGGGCAGCGGTGCCAAAAGCAGCCGTTGACGAAGATGGCGATTTTGCGTCCGGGGAAGGCGATATCGGGTTTGCCGGGAACCTTCCATTCCAAGCGATAGCCCGTAAGGCCCGCGGCGCGCAGGCGCTGGCGAACGAGCAACTCGGGCTTGGTGTTGGCGCGCTTGTTGCCCTTCATGGACTTTTTGATGGCGGCGCGACGGCGTACCAGTTCACGCTCGTCGGCGGAAAGGTCCGAGGTATCGATGCCGTCCAGCAGGCCGGGCTTGGGGCGCTTTTTGCTGCGGCGCTTAGGTGCGCGCTTGGGTTTGGTGGCGGGGTGTTCGGTCGTGGTGACCTCGGCGTCATCGGCGGAGCTTGCCTCAAGCCGATCTTCCTTCAGCTCAATCAGGGCATCGATAAGCCCCTTGTCGGCGGGCATCCATTCCACCGTGGCAAGCGAGGCGCGCGGAATCCAGCGGATATCGAGCTGTCGGTCATGTTTCTGAGGCTCATCGGATTCATCGGCGAGCGAGCAGTAGTAGCACTCCATGGAGAGATGAAAATCGGGGTAGTCATACTCAACGGTATAGAAATCGCGCAGGTTGGTAACTTTTACCTGCAGCTCTTCCATGAGCTCGCGGCGCACGGCGTCTTCGGGTGTCTCGCCGCGCATGAGCTTGCCGCCCGGGAATTCCCAAAGTCCTTGCATGTCGCCGTAGCCGCGCTGCACGGCAAGCAGCTCATCGGATCCTTCTTTGCGAATGATCCCAGCGGCAACATGAACAGTCTTCAACAGGAGTCCTCTCTCAATATCATCACGTGGCAGGCTAGCTACCCCTACCTTACACAACGGTAAGGCAAGCGTAAGCCATATCGATGGTAGCTGACTCGTCTTCTTGCGACTATAGATGCCGTAGACTAATCGCAAGAAAGGACTCGGTATGCAAACCACGCACATGGCGACCCCGGTACTGGAGGTCGCGCATCTCGAAAAGGTATATGGAGCGCTGGGCAACGTGACCCGCGCGCTCAACGACGTCAGCTTTACGGTCAACCGCGGCGAATTTGTTGGCATCATGGGCGCTTCGGGCTCGGGCAAGTCGACGTTGCTCAACTGCGTGTCGACCATTGATAGCGCCACGAGCGGCACGATCCGCATCAACGGCCAGGACGTGACGCGCATGAAGCAGGCTAAGCTTTCGCAGTTCCGCCGCGAAGAGCTCGGCTTTATCTTCCAGGACTCCAACCTGCTCGATACGCTCACGGCACGCGAGAACATCGCCCTGCCGCTCACCATTGCCCGCACAAACTCGGCAGAGATCTCGACCCGCGTGCAGGATGTGGCCGCGCGTCTGTCTATCAGTCAGGTGCTCGACAAGTATCCCTACCAGATGTCCGGCGGTCAGCAGCAGCGCGTTGCCGCGGCCCGCGCGCTCGTCACTGACCCCACCATGATCATGGCCGACGAGCCCACCGGCGCCCTCGATTCCAAGAGTGCCCGCCTGCTGCTCGAGAGCCTGGAGGCACTGAATCGCCGCCTGCGCGCCACGGTGCTCATGGTCACGCACGACAGCTTTGCCGCCAGCTACACGAGCCGTGTGCTGTTTATCCGCGACGGCAAGATCTTCACCGAGCTGCGCCGCGGCGACACCGACCGCCGAGAGTTCTTCGACCGCATTATGGAGGTCGTTGCCATGATGGGCGGTGAGGGCTCCGATGCTCTGTAAACTCGCTTGGGGCAACGTCCGCCGTGCCGGCCGCGACTACCTCGTCTACCTTTTGACGCTCACCCTGGGCGTCACGGTCTTCTATGCCTTTAACACCATCTCGATGCAGGTCGACATCGCCGGAATTGATGAAGAGGGCTTGGCGCAGGTTATGGGCAGCATGCTCGGCGACCTGACGTACTTTTTGGCCGGTGTCATGGCCTTTTTGATGGTGTACGCCAATAACTTCATCATGAAACGCCGCAAGAAGGAGTTTGGCCTGTACCAGGTGCTCGGCATGGGGCGCGGGCGCGTCGCCACGATCATGGCGCTCGAGACCGTGATAGTGTCGGTCGTGGCCTTTGTCGCCGGCATTGTGCTGGGTGTGGGACTCTCCCAGCTCATGACGTTCTTTACGGCCTCGCTCTTTAAGACACAGATCGCCAATTTCCACTTCTTTTTCTCGATGCATGCGTTCAATCTGACCCTTGTCTGCATGCTCGTAATGTTTGTGCTCACGCTACTGCTGAACCTTCGCGCCGTGCGTCGTACCAAACTCATCGAGCTTATGGGTGCCGAGCGTCGCAACGAGAGCATCAAGACACGCAACCCCTGGATTGCGATTGCCATCTTTGCCGTGGGCGCGGTGCTTGTGGGCGTGGCCTATTACCGTCTGCTACGTGATGGGTTCCCGCTAACCGCGACGGACAGCAAGCTGCAAGATGCCATGAACCAGTTTGGCATTACGACCGCTATGGTTACCGTGGGCACCTTTGCCCTGTTCTGGGGACTCTCGGGCATGCTCATTAAGCTGCTGCAGAGCCTGCGCAGTGTGTATTGGCGCGGCCTCAACATGTTTACCGTGCGCCAGCTTGCGGCCAAGGTCAACACGGTGTGCTTTTCGATGGGCGTCATCGCGATGCTCCTGTTTTTGGCCATCACCTCGGTGACGTGCGGTATGTCGATTGCCAACGTGATGAACGAGAATCTGGAGCGCTATAATCCGGCCGACATGTCGCAGACGTATGTCTATTACACGCCCGATACGCTCGACTTCTACAAAGAGTCTTTCAATCCGTCTGAGGCCGATCGAATGGTGCTGGCCGATAGTACGGTCGATTTGTACTCCGCATGGCACGGCGATCCATGGCACGGCGATCGTAAGGGCAAGTCGGCGGACAACAACGACGAGACCGGCAAGAAGGTCGATATCGCCGATGTTGCCGGTGAGCATGTGCAGATCGATTCGTATCTGAGTTACCCATTTGGCGGCTCGAATCCTTCGGTGACCCCAAGTGAGATGTGCAAGATCATGGGCGAAAAGCTTCCCAAGGCGTTCGGGGGTAGCAATGCCGATACGATGGGTCTGTTTGTGACGCCGGCAAGCCAGTACAACAAACTGCGTCAGATGATGGGCGAGGAGCCGGTGCACATCGGTCACGACCAGTATCTGCTCACGTGTGATATGGGCGGCGAGCTGGTCGACCTGTACACCAAGTATATGGCTGGCGGCCATGCCCTTACCTTGGGCGGGCATACGCTCAAGCCCGCAACCGATAAGTCGGACGAAGATACGGCGGCCATCGCCAACTCGGCGATGGGCAGTAATCCGGGTACCGTCGTCGTTGCCGACGAGCTGTTGTCCCAACTTAATCTGCAGCCGTATTCCAGTAGCCTGCTCGTTAACTACAAACAGGGGATGGATACGACCGAGGCAGACGAGAGTATTAAATACACTGTGCTCGACAATCTGCTCGTTGACGGCAAGGAGCCGGGGTCGTGGGGAATCTTCATCACACGCTCCGAGATGTACACGCAAGCAGCGCAAATGAACGGTCTTATTAGCTACCTAGCCATCTACATCGGCTTTGTATTGGTCGTTGCATGCGCGGCAATTCTGTCGATCCAGCAACTCTCCAACGTGGCCGACGGCAGCCGCAGCTATCGCGTGCTGGCGCAGATCGGCTGCGACGACCGCCAGATTCGCCATTCGGTGATGGCGCAGCAAGCGGTGTTCTTCCTGTTCCCGCTGGCGGTGGGCTTGGCGCACTCCTTTGTGGCACTTAAGGTGATCATCGAGCTGGTGAGCATATTCGGAAATATGAGCATCGGCGGCACCGTGGGCCTCACCTGTGCAATCTTCCTGGCAGCATACGGTGGCTACTTCCTGGTGACCTACCTCATGAGCGCCGGCATGGTACGAGCCGCCATCGCTACCCGCTACAGCGAGTAACAAGCGGGCAAAACCGTCGCAAAATTAGAGGCGTATGACCGTCGCGAAGGGAGCCGGGTGCCTTTCGCGGCGGTTTTTTGCCTATCTGGTGTGTCTCGGATGCAAGTGAGTAGACTTTTTTGAACTTGCCGAGCACATCGCGACAAATGATCTATAAAACTGCAGGTCAGAGCTGTGGCGTTTTGGGGCGTGCTTGGCCTCCTGCAAAAAGCTTACTCACTTGGTTTTTCTGCTAAAAGACCGCCACGAGGGAAGGCAGCTCCCCCCGGGTGGTCGTTGGGGACGTTCTTAAACGACTAGTCAAACAAGAACGTCCCCAACGACTACCCCAAGGAATGTCCCTGACTGCCGGCAGAAAAGGAACGTCCCTAACTGCCGCATCCGGAGCAAGACAACGCCGCAGGTAGAGGACGGATAGCGAGCGGGTCGCATTTGAGACAAGGTGACGTGAAACGAAAGGGCGCTGACCTTCTGGTCGCGCCCTTGAGGTTGAACGTCAGATTGTACAGGTGCGGCCCGCGCAGCGTCGGCCGGTTACGGCGTTTGGTAAAACGCCGTAACTCTAAATACGTTCCGCGATCTCGTGGATGAGGTAGTCGGTCTTTTCCCAGCCCAGACACGGGTCGGTGATCGACTTGCCAAAGACGCCGCCGTCGACCGGCTGGTTGCCGTCCTCCAGGTAGGACTCGATCATAAAGCCCTTGACCAGCTTGGAGATGGACTCGTTGCGGCGGCAGCTGTCGAGCACCTCCTTGCAAATGCGATACTGCTCCAGCGGACGCTTGCCCGAGTTGTCGTGGTTGCAGTCGATGACCGCTGCGGGATTGGCATAGCCGGCGTGCTCGGTATAGCGCTCGGCCAGGCGCTCCAGATGCTCGTAGTGGTAATTGGGGTAGGTGCGCCCATCGAGGCCGATGTAGCCACGCATAACGGCGTGCGCGAGCGGATTGCCGTCGCACTCGACCTCCCAGTTGCGGAAGATGAAGCTCTGGTGCGCCTGCGCGGCGTAAATGGAGTTGAGCATAACGGTGGTAGAGCCGGCGGTGGGGTTCTTCATACCCACGGGTACCGAAATGCCGCTCGACACCAGGCGATGCTCCTGGTTCTCGACCGAGCGTGCGCCCACGGCAACATAGCTCAGCAAGTCGACGAGGTACTGGTAGTTGGACGGATAGAGCATCTCGTCGGCGGTGAAGAAGCCCGTTTCCTTAATAACGCGCAGGTGCATATGGCGGATGGCCTTGACGCCCTCGAGCAAGTCGTCGGGGGCCTCGGGGTTGGGGTTGTGCAGCAGGCCCTTGTAACCGGTGCCCTTGGTACGCGGCTTATTGGTGTAGACGCGCGGAATGATGATGAGCTTGTCCTTGACCTCCTCGGCGGTCTTGGCCAGTCGGTTCATGTATTCAAGTACCGAGTCCTCGCGGTCGGCAGAGCACGGGCCGATGATGAGCACCTTGCGTGCGTCCTCGCCGGTAAAGACTTTGGCGACCTCGGCGTCAAATGCCTGCTTTTTGGCGGTAAGCTCGGCAGAAAGCGGCATTTCCTCGCGGATCTCCATGGGGATCGGCAGCTTGCGTTTAAATTCCATGGCCATAGGGGCCTCCTCAATCTATAGAAAGAGCAATAAGCGTATTGTTGAGTGTTCGGCATTATCCGCTGTCGCACGCTAAAGTGCAAGTCCTTGTCACCCCGAAACCTGCCAAAAAGGGACAGGTTTATTTTGGCAGGTTTTATCTGGGCAAACGTCGGAGAATGTCGGGAGGGAGTGGCGCCACACGGGACCCTAAGGCTGTTGTCGGTTCCCCAGGAAACACTCCGTGGGCAAAAAATGCCAAATATGAGTACTGTTGCTCACCTAGTAACATATCCGTCTAGCGAGATAATAGACAAAGTGATAAATATGTTCATTAACGTTGGCAGACAGAAGCCTGCTAACGGGCGTTTTGATTAATTCAAAGGCGTATAGGGGCCGCAAAGAGGTCGTTTGAGGTGGTTTTGGCTGTTACTAAAAAGGTGACAGTACTCATATTTGCCCTTTTTTGCCCACGGGGTCTGGAAAGCGCCGTCAATGAGGTCTCAGGAAAAGCGTTTCGAGGCTCGAAGGACACAAAACGGGGGCGCAGGTTGTCCTGCGTCCCCGTTCGCGGGCGTTATTTGTTCCCTGAGGCAGAATTTACGCCGCCTCGTCGAACTGCGAGTTGTACAGGTCGGCGTAGAAGCCGCCTTGGGCGAGCAGCTCGTCGTGCGTGCCCTTCTCGACGATGTCGCCGTCGCGAATCACCAGGATCACGTCGGCGTTTCGGATCGTGGACAGGCGATGCGCGATAACAAAGCTCGTGCGGCCCTGCATCAGCGCATCCATGGCGCGCTGAATAAGCTCCTCGGTACGGGTATCGACGTTGGAAGTCGCCTCGTCCAAAATCAGCGCCGGACGGTCGGCCAAAATGGCGCGGGCGATGGTCACGAGCTGGCGCTGACCCTGCGACAGATTGGTGCCCTCTTCGTTGATCATAAAGTCGTAGCCGCCGGCGAGCGTATGAATAAAGTGGTCGCAGCGTGCGGCGCGCGCAGCGGCTTCGACCTCGGCATCGCTCGCGTCGGGGCGTCCGTAGCGGATGTTCTCGCGGATGGTGCCGTTAAACAGCCAGGTATCCTGCAGCACCATGGCAAACTCGCCGCGCAGCGCCGCGCGGTCCCAGTCGCGCACATCGACGCCCTCGACACGCAGCGAGCCGCCGTCCACGTCGTAGAAGCGCTGCAGCAGCTTAACGAGCGTGGTCTTGCCGGCGCCGGTGGGGCCGACGATGGCGATGGTCTGGCCGGGCTGCGCCTCGCAGCTAAAGTCGTGGATGATGGTCTTGTCGGGCGTATAGCCAAACTTGACATGGTCAAACACCACGTGGCCGGGGCGCTTCTCGGGAATCTGCGCGTCGGCCTTCTGCTCTTCCTCGGGCGCGGCCAGGAACTCAAAGACGCGCTCGGTGGCGGCAGCCATCGACTGCATCGTGTTGCTCACGTTGCCCAGCTGCTGCACGGGTTGCGTAAAGTTGCGCACATACTGGATAAAGCTCTGAATATCGCCAGGTGTGGCATTGCCGGTCAGCGCGAGCTGCGCACCCACCACGACGACGCCCACGTAGCCCATGTTACCCACCAAGCTCATAAGCGGCATCATCAGGCCCGACAGGAACTGCGAGCGCCAGCCACTAATAAAGAGGCGGTCGTTTTGGCGGTCGAACTCTTCGATTGAGGCCTCGGCGCGGTCGAACACCTGAATGACGTTCTGGCCGGCAAAGTCCTCCTCGATAATGCCGTTGACGGCACCCAGGACCTGCTGCTGCTCGCGGAAGTACGGCTGCGAGAAGTGAATCATTACGGTCAGGATAATCGCGGCGGCCGGCAGCGTGAGCACGGTGACGCCGGTAAGCGGCAGGCTGATCGACAGCATCATGACGAGCACGCCGATAATCTGCGTCACCGACGTGATGAGCTGCGTCACGCTCTGGTTGAGCGACTGGCCGAGCGTATCGACGTCGTTGGTGATGCGGCTGAGCACGTCGCCCTTGCTGTGGCCGTTGAAGTAGCTCATCGGCACGACAGCGATCTTGGCGGCGATCTCCTTGCGCATGCGGTAGCAGATCTTTTGCGTGACGCCGGTCATAAGCCAGCCTTGGATAAGGCTGCAAATAGAGCTTGCCAGATACAGGCAGAGCAAAAAGCCGAGCGTCTTGGCGATCCAGGCAAAGTCGACGTCGCCGGTGCCGTTGACCTTGGCAACCAGGCCTTCGAACAGTTTGGTGGTAACCTGGCCGAGCACCTTGGGCCCCACAATGTTAAAGATGACCGAGCACACGGCAAAGGCGACGGCAGCAAACACGGCAATCTTGTGCTGGCCGATATAGCCGAGCAGCTGCCTCATGGTGCCTTTAAAGTCCTTGGCCTTTTCGCCGCGGCCCATGCCACCCATACGGCCCATAGGACCGCGCCGGCGGGTGGGCTTGGGAATCTGAGTCTTGGTCTCGTCTGCCATTAGCGCTCGCCTCCTTCCATGACGGCTGCAATTTCTTCTTGGGTGAGCCCCAGCTCCTCGGCGGAAAGCTGCGATTGTGCGATCTCCAGGTATGCCGGGCAGTTGTGCAGCAGCTCCTCGTGCGTACCGGTGCCCACCACGTGGCCGTCATCGAGCACGATGATCTGGTCGGCGTGCATGATGGTCGCGATGCGCTGGGCCACGACCACGAGTGCGGCGTCGGTAACGTTTTTGGCCAGCTCTTCGCGCAGGCGAGCGTCGGTCTTGTAGTCGAGGGCGCTAAACGAGTCATCGAACACCACGACCTCGGGCTTTTTGGCCAACGCGCGGGCGATGGCCAGGCGCTGGCGCTGGCCGCCCGAGACATTGGATCCGCCCTGGCTGATGGGGGAGTCGTAGCCGCCCTCGCGCTCGGCGATAAAGTCCTCCGCCTGGGCGACGCGTGCCGCCTGGCGCATATCCTCGTCACTCACCATATCGCCGGCAAACTTGAGGTTGCTCTCGACGGTGCCCGAGAACAGGCGACCCTGCTGCGGGATATAACCAATACGGCGGCGTAGCTCGGAAAGGGTCATGTCACGCACGTCGATGCCGTCGAGCGAAATGCTGCCGCCTGTGACGTCGTACAGGCGCGGAATCAGCTGCACGAGCGTGGACTTGCCCGAGCCCGTGGAGCCAATGATGCCGAGCATCTGACCGGCATGCGTGGTGAAGTTCACGCCGCTGATGACATCGGCGCGGGCATCGGGATATTGGAAGCTCACGTCGCGGAAGGTGAGTTCACCGCGTGACGCGCTGGTCGCGGGCAGTTTGGGCGAGGAGGGGTCGTTGATGCTCGTGGGGCAGGTGATGACCTCTTCCACGCGCTCGGCTGCGACCTCGGCGCGGGGCAGGATGACCGAAACCATGGTGAGGATCATAAACGCCATGACGATCTGCATGGTGTAGGAGATAAACGCCATCATGTTGCCGACCTGCATCACGCCGTCGGACACGCCCTGCGCGCCAAACCAGACGATAAGCACGGTGATGCAATTCATGACCAGCATCATGAGCGGCATCATAAAGCTCATGGCGCGGTTGGTGTAGAGCTGCGTGGTCATCAGGTCGAGCGAAGCCTTGTCAAAACGCTCGAGCTCATGCTCCTCGCGGTTGAACGAGCGGATGGGCATAAGGCCGTCGAGCAGCTCGCGGGCGGTAAGGTTCACGCGGTCCACGAAGCTCTGCATCTTTTTGAACTTGGGCATGGTGAGGCCCATAAGCACGCCGACGACAGCCGAAACCGCGATGATGGCCACGGCGATGGTCCACTCCAGGCCGGTGTGGTTGGCCAGGACGCGCATGATGGCGACGATGCCCATGACGGGGGCCATAAGACACATGCGGATAAACAGGGTTGCGGCCATCTGAATCTGCTGAATGTCGTTGGTGCAGCGGGTGATGAGCGAGGCTTGGCTAAACTTGCCCACCTCGGCCGGCGAGAAGTGCATAACCTTGTTGAAGGTCTCGCGGCGCAGGTCGCGGGCGATGGAGCAGGCGGTGCGCGAAGCCACGGCGCCGGTCAGGATGGTGGCGACGAGCGACACCAGACACAGACCAAACATCGTGGTCGCCATGCGGCCCAGGTAGGCGTTCTGCACGTCGGCGGGGTCGATGCCCTGCGCCTTGTACTCGTCCTGTGCATAGCTCACGGCGCGCTGAGTGACGATGGAGCCCGACATGGAGCCCATTTTATCCGCCATTTCGTTGGCGCCCTCGACGAGCTTGCTTTGGTCTACCAGACCGCCCTCGACACCCAGGCGCAGGCTCTTCATGGTGATCTTACCGCCGTCGGCATCAATCTGCTTTTGCATGTTCTGCGCCGCTGCGGCCTTCTGCTGCATCTCGGCGAGCTGCTCGGGCGTCATCGCTGCCATTTGCTCGGGCGTGGGCATGGCCTGAGCGGCGTCGCTGTCTTTCTCGCTGGACGTGCCGGTCATGTCGCCCATGGAGTCGGCGTCGATCCCTTGGTTGAGCGAAAGGACGACGGTCTCGGGCAGGCTCATAATGTCGGCGAGCTTGCTGCCGTCGGCGCGCTCATCCTCGGTTCCCTTGTACGTGCGAATCCCGTTTTTGTCTGCCTTGCCAAACGCAGCTTCTACCGTCTTGGCGTCCTTGGTGCTCATAAAGAGTTCGAGGTCGTCGAGCGATTCGGCGCGAATGGTGTCGGGCACGGGCGAGGCGATGCCGCCTTGCTGCACGCCCACGTCGACGATGTCGCTCATATAGGTAGGCAGCGCCAGATCGGCGTTGCAGCTGATTACGATAAGTACGATAGCTGTGAACAGTGCCAGGACGTGCTTTTTAAAGAGCTTGAGAATCCTCACTCGGCATCTCTCCTTTCTTGATTGCGGTCGATAATTTCGTTGGCACGTCTTAGAAGGCGCACCATCTCTTGGGTATCTGTTTCGCCGAGCTGCTCGAGGAAGGCCGCGCTGCGCTCCTCGAATTCCCGTCGTTTGATTTCGAGATCCTGGAATCCCTTGTCGGTCACCGTGACGTGTACGCGACGACGGTCGGTCTTTGAGTGCTCGCGCTCGACCCAGCCCTTGGCTTCGAGAGCGCGTAGGATATTGGCGATGCGGGCGCTCGAGACCCAGGCGCGATCGGCGAGTTCGCTCGGCGTGAGCGAACCGCCAGCGAGCATGAGGGCGCGCATGACGGCCATCTCGCCGCCGAGGGCTTTGTCCGCAAAGCGCGAAATGCGCTGATGCATGCTGCCGAACTCGGTAAGGAGCTGACGCCCAAGTTCACGGAAATCGGTATCTTCCACCGAAAACCCCTAACACTAGAAACTATTTTCGGTGAAAGATGATACCCCCGCACGCGCACCCTATACGGTAGATTTTGGGACATGCCTAGAAAACAACCTTTAGGCGACCTCCGTACACCGTCGGTATCAGCAAAGTTAGGGGTAGATCTCTGAGCACGTCCTAAAGCCCACTCAGAGGCACTTTACCCTGCTAAAGCTGGCATAACAGCTAGAGTGAACGTCGTACAAAGGCAAGGAAAAAACTAAACAAATCGGTGAACGGTAGTTGTTCACGCTCGCATTTCCTGCGGGTTTGTAAAAAACGCCCTTATGATATAAAAAAAGAAACATATAACAGCCCAGATGGAGAGGGTCGCTATGTTATCCTTCTCAAACGGGTGAAATCTTGGGTTTTGGGTTGCAGTTCCAAGGTGGACAAACGTTTTTCCCTGCACCAACATGTGGTGAAGAACGGAAGAAGCCGGTAGTGCAAGCCGAAAATTCAAGAATTCAATAAGCAGCGGTGTGAGAGAGCGCCGCATTACACGTAACTAGGAGCGTGGTTACACAATGCAGGAGGCATGGGAAGGCTTCAAGGAAGGCATTTGGACGGGAGAGGTTGACGTCCGAGACTTCATCCAGAAGAACTACACCCCTTACGAGGGCGACGAGTCGTTCCTCGTAGGTCCGACCGAGCGTACCAAGGAGCTGTGGGGCGAGGTTCTCGACCTGCTGCTTAAGGAGCGCGAGCAGGGTGGTGTCCTCGATATGGACACCAAGACCGTCACGGGTATCGTGAGCCACCCCGCTGGCTACATCGATAACGCCCACCGCGAGAAGGAGACCATCGTCGGCCTCCAGACCGACAAGCCGCTCAAGCGCGCGCTGCACGTCAACGGCGGTATCCGCATCGCTTGCCAGGCCGCCAGCCAGCACGGCTACAAGGTCGACGAGAACGTTGTCGAGCGCTACACCTTCGAGCGCAAGACCCACAACGCCGGCGTCTTCGATGTTTACACCCCCGAGATGCGTGCTTGCCGCTCGGCTCACATCATCACCGGTCTGCCCGATGGCTATGGCCGCGGCCGCATCATCGGCGACTACCGTCGTGTCGCCCTGTACGGTGTCGACTACCTGATTAAGGACAAGGAGGCCCAGAAGGCTTCCACCCCGACGGTCATGACCGCCGACAACATCCGCGATCGTGAGGAGCTGCAGGAGCAGATCCGCGCCCTCGGCGAGCTCAAGATGATGGCCGAGACCTATGGTTTCGACATTTCCAACCCTGCTACCAACACGCAGGAGGCCATCCAGTGGATGTACTTCGCCTACCTTGCTGCCGTCAAGGAGCAGAACGGCGCCGCTATGTCCATCGGCCGTACCTCTACGTTCATCGACATCTATGCTGAGCGCGACCTTGCCAACGGTACCTTCACCGAGGAGCAGATCCAGGAGTTCGTGGATCACTTCATCATGAAGCTCCGCATGGTCAAGTTTGCCCGTACCCCCGAGTATCAGGCCCTGTTTACGGGCGATCCGCAGTGGGTCACCGAGTCCATCGGCGGCATGGGCGTTGACGGCCGTACGCTCGTTACCAAGATGAGCTACCGCTACCTGCACACGCTCGAGAACATGGGTACCAGCCCCGAGCCCAACATGACCGTTCTGTGGTCGACCCGTCTGCCCGAGAACTTCAAGAAGTTCTGCGCCAAGACTTCTGTCGCCAGCTCCTCGATCCAGTACGAGAACGACGACCTTATGCGCGTTTACCACGGCGACGACTACGGTATCGCCTGCTGCGTGTCCTCCATGCGCATTGGCAAGGAGATGCAGTTCTTCGGCGCTCGCGCCAACCTTGCCAAGTGCCTGCTGTATGCACTCAACGGCGGTGTTGACGAGGTCTCCAAGAAGCAGGTCGGCCCCAAGTATCGCGCCGTCGAGGGCGATACGCTCGATTACGACGACGTTGTGGCCAAGTACAACGACATGATGAAGTGGCTCGCTGGCGTGTACGTCAACTCGCTGAACATCATTCACTACATGCACGACAAGTATTGCTACGAGCGCATCCAGATGGCTCTGCACGACAAGCACGTGCACCGCTGGTTCGCTACGGGCATCGCTGGCCTTTCCGTCGTGGCTGACTCCCTGTCCGCCATCAAGTACGCCAAGGTCCACCCCGTCCGTGATGAGAACGGCATCATCGTCGACTTCGAGACCGAGGGCGAGTTCCCCAAGTACGGTAACGACGACGACCGCGTCGACCAGATCGCTCACGACGTTGTGCACCAGTTCATGGAGTACATCCGCATGAACGACACCTACCGCAACTCCGTGCCCACGACCTCGGTTCTGACCATTACCTCCAACGTCGTGTACGGTAAGAAGACCGGCTCCACGCCCGACGGCCGCAAGGCTGGCCAGCCGTTCGCCCCGGGTGCTAACCCCATGCACAAGCGCGATAGCCACGGCGCCATCGCTTCGCTGTCTTCGGTTTCCAAGCTCCCGTTCCGCGATGCTCAGGACGGCATCTCCAACACCTTCTCCATCATCCCGAGTGCGCTCGGCAAGGAGGACCAGGTGTTCTTTGGCGATATCGACCTTGATCAGCTGGGCGAGTAACTATTGTTAGTGCTATACTAACAATAACGATTACTGATTAGTGCGCCGGTTTCGGCCGGCGCCTATCGATCGAAGGAGACACATTATGAAGGTTTCTGAAGTTTCCGAGACTCAGGCCGATAACCTGGTCCACATGCTCGACGCTTACGCCGAGAAGGGTGGCCACCACCTGAACATCAACGTCTTCAACCGTGAGACGCTGCTCGACGCTCAGGCTCACCCCGAGAAGTACCCGCAGCTGACCATCCGCGTTTCCGGCTATGCCGTGAACTTCCACACGCTCACCAAGGAGCAGCAGGACGAGGTCATTGCGCGTACCTTCCACGACAAGTTCTAAAGGGACTCAACTCCCGCAGGATCGCCGGGCCGCTTTGGGTTACTTTCCAAAACGTCCTCGGACATGCAAAGGGCTCCGCTGCGCGCTTCGCGCGGCGGAGCCCTTTGCGTCCTGCGGAAATGTTTTGGAAAGTAACCCAAAGCGGCCCGGCGGAGGTCCTGTGAAGTCACCCTTTAGGCGGAACTCTCCTAATTATTTGGATGAGTCGTTTACTTACTTGTGCTGTTACCGTCTTCCCGCTGTTGTTGGGGTATGCTTTGTTCGTATGTAAACGTATGACATGTTGATGGGGGAGGGTGCTATGGCTCGCGAGAGTGCTCGTTCTAAAGATACGGCTAAGCCTGGCATCAAGGAAGTTGCAGCGGTGGCGGGGGTTTCGCCTACTACGGTATCTCGCGTGCTTAATAATCGCGGCTACATTAGCCAGGAAACCCGCGATAAAGTCCATGCGGCGATGGAGCGCATCAATTACACGCCCAACGATATCGCCCGTGCCATGCTCAACGGTCGCCTGAACCTTATCGGCATGATTGTTCCCTTTGTGAGCAGCCCGTTCCATGCTCAGGTTGTGCAGGCGGTCGAGCGCACGTTAGCGGAAAACGGCTTTAAGATGTTGCTGTGCAACAGCGCTAATCGACCCGATCTTGAGCGTTCCTATATTGACATGCTCCGCCGCAATATGGTCGACGGCGTCATCGTCAACTCCCTCAATATCGGTGCCGAGGCATATGCCGAGATGGGCTTGAGCCTGGTTGGCATCGACTGCGATCTTGGCGAGGGCTCTGTCCAGATTGCAAGTGACAGCTATGGCATTGGCGAGCTCGCCACGCGCCGTCTGATTGATGACGGCTGCAGGCGTATCCTGTGCCTGCGCAGCAATAGCCGCATGCGCATGCCTGCCAATAAGCGTACCGATGCCTACCTCGATGTTGTTGAGCAGGCCGGTTTGTCCGCGCTTGTCCGTGAGGTTGAGTTCGTTAAGCCCGACGACGAAAAGGGCGCGGTCGTTGCGAAGATCCTCGATGAGAACCCCGATATTGACGGCATCTTTGCGGGAGACGATACGATGGCGGCCATCTGTCTCAACGTGATGAAGCAGCGCGGCTTGAGCGCTCCAGACGATATTAAGGTCGTGGGCGCGGATGGTGCCCGTCGAACTATGACGTTTATGCCTGACTTAACAACCGTACGTCAAGATATCGATCGCATCGGAGAGCTCGCGGCGCAATCCATCATCGCTCTTATTAACGGCGATAATCCCGAATCGAATATCAAGCTTCCCGTTGAACTCATTGAGGGCAAAACCGCGTAGTTCATCCCGTGCCAAAAGAATTCCTCAAATGCCTCTGATGACCGTTCACCGGCATATGCCAACCGTTTGCCGACGACTGGAACTGCGAAAAGACGTATTGCTATGAAAACGTTTGACATATGAAAACGATTGACATATCTTGCCATTGTACCGAGTTAGTATGTCGTGGAAAGGGAGTCTCGGATGCACAAGGTGTATTACCAGCCTGAGGGAATTTGGGTAGGCGACATCATGCCGTACGGCGAGGACGGCACGTTCTATCTCTATCATCAGCGTGACACGCGTAACCCCGAACCTTTCGGAGAGCCGTTTGGCTGGGCACTCGCTACGACCAAGGATTTCGTCAACTACAAGGACTATGGGGAGAGCCTTGAGCGCGGCGGCGACGAGGAAGTCGACCAGTACATTTATGCCGGCACGGTGTTTAAGGTGGGCGACAAGTACCATGCGCTCTACACTGGTTGCAATCGCGATAAGGTCCGCGCACGTTTGATGAAGCAGGTTCTTCTTCACGCAACGAGCGACGACGCCGTCAAGTGGGAGAAGAACATCGCCGAGACGCTGCTTCCGCCCCAGGAGGGTTACGATGACCGCAACTGGCGCGATCCCTTTGTTCTTTGGGATGAGGAGAACGAAGAGTACATGCTCATCCTCGGCACGCGTGTGGGCGAGGACAAGCGTCTGATGACCGGTCGTCTGGTCAAGTTCACCTCCAAGGACCTGGATACCTGGGAGTTCCAGGGCGACTGGTGGAATCCGGGCCTGTACACCATGTTCGAGATGCCTGATCTCTTTAAGATGGGCGACTGGTGGTATCTGGTGTTCTCTGAGTACAGTGATGGCAACAAGACCCGTTACCGCATGTCTCGCTCTATCAACGGTCCTTGGATCACTCCTGCGGACGATTCCTTCGATGGCCGCGCGTACTATGCTGCACGTACCGCATTTGACGGCGAGCGCCGCGTTCTCTTTGGTTGGGTTCCTACGCGCGACGAGGGCGGCGACCCCAGCTCTTACCTGTGGGGTGGCACTTTTATGCCTCTCGAGATCGTTCAGCGTGCCGACGGAACGCTCGGCACCAAGCTTCCCGACAGCATGCTTGGCGCCTTTGGCGAGGCTAAGGCAGTCGAGGCCTTTGAGCTTTCGTGCGAGTCGGGCAAGGTCGAGCAGGTGCTCGCCGCGGATGCCGGTTCTACCTATATGCTCGACGCCGACATCGAGCTCGCCGGTGACGCTGCCGGCTTCTCGGTGAAGCTTGCCGAGGACGCCGAGTCCGGTCTTGCCTATGAGTTCCGCGCCAACCTGCGTGAGGGCAAACTCGAGTTTACGGCGGCCCCCCAGTATCCGTGGTTCCAGGTCAACAACATGGGCCTCGAGCGTCCGTTGTTCTTTAAGGGCGAGGGCACTCACCATGTGCGTCTGGTCGTCGACGACGACATCGCGACCATCTTTGTCGATGATGTTGCGCTCAACGCTCGCTTCTGCAACAAGCAGGGCCAGGGTGTGGCGCTGACGGTCACCGACGGTGCGCTCAAGTGCGCAAACGCAACGATCGCGTCTCTGTAGCGGCAACGAACCGTTTTATGATTTAGAAAAGGAATGGAGAGGAACATGGACTACAAGGCAGTGTCCCAGCAAGTCGTCGACAACGTCGGCGGACTGGAGAACATCGAGGGCGCCACGCATTGCGTGACCCGTCTGCGTCTGGTGCTCAAGGATACGAGCAAATACAACAAGGCCGAGCTCGAGAACATCGATGGCGTCAAGGGCGTGCTGTACAACAGCGGCCAGCTCATGATCATCTTCGGTACCGGTACCGTCAACAAGGTTTACGATGAGTTTATGGCTCTGACGGGCGTTAAGGAGATCAGTGCTTCCGAGGTCAAGGGCGCCGAGGCGGACAAGAAGGGCAAGTTCTTCTCGGTCCTCAAGGTATTCTCGGATATCTTTATCCCCATCATTCCTGCCTTCGTCGGCGCTGCAATCATCATCGGCCTTAAGTCGCTGATCGTTGCCAACGGCCTCTTTGGCATGGAAGGCAGCCTCGCCGATCACAGCGAGTTCCTCAAGAACCTCGCAAGCTTCTTTGCCATTATCGCCACCACGTTCGACTACCTGCCTGTCCTGGTTATGTACAGCGCGGTCAAGCGTTTTGGCGGTAACCCGATCCTGGGCATCCTCGTCGGTATCGTCATGGTTCACCCGAGCCTTATGAACCGCAACACGTTCGTTATGGACCCGACGGGTGCTGAGTACTGGAACTTTGGTCCGCTATCCATTCCCATGGTTGCTTTCCAGGGCGGCGTGTTCCCTGCAATCCTGACTGCCTGGTTTATGGCCAAGGTCGAAAAGATTGCCCAGAAGTACATCCCCGAGGTCGTTTCGTTCGTCTTTGTCCCGACCGTTACCCTGATTCTTGCTAACGTCGCCCTGTTCACCGTGTTCGGCCCGCTCGGCAACCTGATCGGCGACGTCCTCGGCGGCGTAATCGATATCCTGTACAACAGGATGGGCGTCTTTGGTGCCTTTGTCTTCGCCGCGTTCCTGCAGCCGCTTGTCGTTACCGGTACGCATCAGTTCATCCAGGGTATCGAGGCAAACCTCGTCGCCACGACTGGCTTCAACTACATCCAGGCCATCTGGTCGGTTTCCATTATCGCCCAGGGCGGCGGCGCCATCGGCATGTACCTCATTCATAAGAAGCATTCCAAAGAGCGCAACATCTGCATGTCGTCCTTTATCCCGACGCTGGTCGGAATCTCCGAGCCCGCTATCTTTGCTGCAAACATGCGCTATTCGATCATTCCGTTCATCTGCGCATGCATCGGTGCAGGCTGCGGCGGTGCCTTCGTGAAGTTCTTTGAGGTGCGCGCTATCGGTCAGGGTCTGACCGGTGTGCTTGGCCTGCTCATCGTTACGCCCGAGACGCTCGTGTGGTATGTGGCTGGCAATCTCATCGCCTTTATCGTGCCGATCGTCTTGATCTTTGCCTACAACAAGGCAAAGGGCGTTCCGACCACCGATGAAGAGGGCGCTGGCGCTGGCTTCGATGTCAGCTTCTAGTTGATCCTTTCAGCGTAACGTGCGGATAAGTCCATTTGAGGAAGGGCGTTCGGCTCATGTGAGTCGAGCGTCCTTCCCTATAGACGAGAAGGCCAATGGCGATGTTTAATCAAAAAAATAAGGTGACACGCGCGGACTATGAGCAGTGGCGCGCCGGACAGGATGAGACGGCGGCTCGCATCGCGTCCGACCCCGATAGGCTCCTGTTCCATGTGGAGCCTGAGCTTGGCTGGCTTAACGACCCCAACGGTTTGGTGCAGATTGGTGATACGTATCACATCTATCACCAATACGATCCGTTCGATGCTGCGCATGGCGGTCCAGTGCTTTGGAACCATCTGACGACAAAGGATTTTGTGACGTACGAGAATCACGGCCCCGTGCTGTTCCCCGATTCCGATTTGGATTCGAGTGGAGCGTATTCTGGTTCTGCCTTTGTACGTGATGGCAAGATTCACTACTTCTATACCGGCAACGTCAAGCATTTTGACCGCGATGATTACGACTACGTGTTGACGGGCCGTGAGCAAAACCAGATTCATATGGTTGCCGAGAATCCCGACGAATTGGGCGAGAAGCGCATAGCTGTTGGGCCGATCGATTACCCCGACGATATCGGTACGCACGTGCGCGACCCCAAAATCCTTGAACACGATGGTATCTACTACATGGTTCTCGGCGCTCGTACGAAAGACGACCGTGGCTGCGTGCTTGTCTATACCTCGAGCGATCTAGAGGACTGGAGCTATGCGACGCGCATTGAGCTAGGCGAGAAGTTTGGTTTTATGTGGGAGTGTCCTGATCTGTTTGAGCTCGATGGTGAGCTTATTCTCGTTTGCTGTCCGCAGGGTGTGCCTGCCGATGGTTGGCGTTACCGCAATCCACATCAGTGCGTGTGGTTCTCCATCGAGGCCGATTGGGAGGCGCCGAGCTTTAAAATCGTCAGGCAGGGCATGCCCCCGATGGTCGATGCCGGTTTTGATTTCTATGCTCCGCAGTCCTTTGAGGATGCTGCAGGCCGGCGTTTGATGATCGGATGGTCGGGTTGCCCCGACGCGACGGCAGAAAACCCGACGGTGGCGCGCGGGTGGCAGTGCGCGTTGACGGTGCCGCGAGAGCTGAGCATACGCGATGGTAAGCTCTGCCAGCAGCCGGCGTACGAGATTGAGAGGATGCGCGGCGGCTGCGTTCGTACTGTAGGCGGAGAGACCGTCGAGGAGCCGGGCCGCCTGTTTGATCTTGTGGTTTCCTGCGAGGGCGCCAAGATGGTCGAGCTCGAAATCCGCAAGGGTGTCTTTGTACGTTATGCGGACGGGATGCTTACCCTCGACATGGGTGACGAAGGCTATGGGCGCGACCAAAGGTCGATCGAGCTCAGCGAGCTTCGCGACCTGCGCGTGCTTTCGGACACTACGATGGTCGAGATTTTTGCAAATGGCGGCGAGGCGGCACTTACGAGCCGTACCTATTCGCCGGCGGTTCCGGCGATGGGGTTGCATGCCGAAGGTGCGGCGTCGATGGAGTTCTACCGCCTCGCGCATTAACCGTGCGTGGAGCACGATTGGACTTGCTGGGCGAAATGTGTTGCAGTTGCCGCAGCGAACTACCGTTTATCGCGTATAGCTACCGTTTGCGGAGTAAGTAACACCTATTAATAAACCGTGTAGAATCTCAGATAAGCACGGAGTTTTCCAGGGAGACGCTGTCCTTTGTTGTGTGCAAGGGGCGGCGTCTCTTTGGCGCTCTGCCGCCGTTGTGCAACAGTGCGGCGGCGCGTGCCATGTATTGAAAAGCCAATGTCGAGATGGGTCGTGATAATAATGGGCAAGTACGTAATCGTGGTTGAATCTGGTTCGGATGTGACGCCAGAGCTCTGCGAACGCTACGGCATCGTGCGCGTGCCTATGCATGTCACGATTGGTGACGAGACCGTCGAGGACGGCTCCATCGATCCGCTCGAGATTTACTCGCGCTGCAACGAGTTTGGCGTAATGCCCAAGACCAGTGGCTGCGCGCCTGCGGATTTTGCTCACGTGTATGACCGTATCCATGCCGAGCAGCCCGATGCGACCATTCTGCATCTTGCGTACTCCGAGGCCACGACCTGCTCGCATCAGTCCTCCAAGATTGCGGCCCAGGGGCGCGACTACGTGTTCTCCATGGACACGCGTTTTGTCTCGGTGGGCCAGTCGCTCGTTGTCGTCGAGACCGCTAAATACATCGAGGCTCACCCCGATGCCACCGTCGACGAGATCTTTGCATATACGAATTCCGTCATGGACCGTGTGCTGCTGGGCTTTGTTCCTACCGACCTAGCCTTCCTTAAGGCGGGCGGTCGTCTGTCCAACGTGGCATTCCTTGGCGCCCACCTGCTCAAGATTAAGCCCTGCATTGAGGTGACGGGCGGCAAGTTCGTGGCAACCAAGAAGTTCCGCGGCTCTATGCTCAAGTGCGCCCGCGCCTTTATTGACCACATGGTTGCGAAGGGCGAGATTGACTACTCGCACATTGGCCTGGCGTATTCGGTAGGCCTTTCCCAGGAGCTGCGCGACGACATGGAAGTCTATGCGCACGACCTGGGCTTTAAGGACATTACCTGGACTCAGGTCGGCGGCGTCATCTCGAGCCATTGCGGCCCGACCGCCTTCGGCGCGGTGCTCACGCTCAAGGCGTAAAGCCTGGCGTCTATCGATTTCTATTGCCACGGCGGCGGGCGGGTTGCGATAACCCTCCCGCCGCTCTTGCGTTGGGTCAAATAGAACAGCCCAATTGACCGCTAAACCATTTCACCATCATGCGTATGGGCTAGAATGGCTCTGGCATTTTAATTGGTTGCATCCAAGGAGAGGCAAGGTAGCGCGAATGGCAGAAATGACGCTTGAGGGTGTGGACGCTCGTCCCGAGGACTCTGCGTTTGCCCTTGGCCGCGTGCATTCAATCGAGACGATGGGAACGGTCGACGGACCCGGCATCCGCTTTGTGGTGTTTGTTCAGGGCTGTCCCATGCGCTGCGCGTATTGCCACAATCCCGATACCTGGTCGGTCAACGGCGGCACGATGGTGACCGTCGAGCACCTCATGGATGAGTTCCAGAGTAACCACGAGTTCTATCGCAGCGGCGGAATTACGGTTTCGGGCGGCGAGCCGCTTCTGCAGCCCGAGTTTTTGGCCGACCTGTTCCGTGCAATGCACAACAACCCCGATGGTCGTGTGCATACCTGCCTGGATAGCTGTGGCTACGCCTTCGACCCTCAGCATCCCGAGAAGTTCGATGCCGTGCTCAACGAGACCGACATGGTACTGCTCGATATTAAGCATGCCGACCCGGTCGAGCATAAAAAGCTGACCGGTTGTGATCCCGCACGCATCCTGGCGTTTGGCGATGAGCTTGCACGTCGCAATATCAAGGTCGTTATCCGCCACGTGGTTGTGCCGGGCATTACCGACACGGTGGAGGAGTGCGAGAAGCTCGGTCGCCTCATCGCTCCATGGCACAACGTGGTGGGCCTGGAAATGCTGCCGTATCACACGATGGGTGTCGTCAAGTACGAGCAACTGGGCATTCCCTATAAGCTTGAGGGCGTACCTCAGATGGATACCGCGCGCATGCCCGAGCTGCGCAATGCCGTTATGGCCGGTATGAAAAAGCGCCGTGCGGAGCTCAAAAACGCAATCGGATAGCCTGCCATTTTCGTTCCCCAAGGGCACTCATTGGGGACAGACTTAAATGAGTGCCCCTGGGCACCTAGTTGATTGCTAAAGAGCCCCGTCCTAAAAAGACTGCTCTCTGGGTTGCGGTGAGATGCGCAACAGAATCGTGCCATTTGGATAAATACGCTTGTGGTTTCTTTAAAGACACCTTAAACGCCGCTGAATATCTTTGGAAAGAATTGCCTGCTCGGTATCATGCTGCTCGTATATAAACGGTGGCAGTCAGGAGACCACGTGCGAAACATCGCATCGCGGGACGAGTATGTGCCGCAGCATGGCAGCAGATATAAGACGAAGGGCACGTCTTCGCGTGGCCTTGCCGGCGCTCGCATCCGCGTGAGGAAGATTGCCGCCATTGGGATGCTAACGACGGCGGTTATTATCCTCGGAATTACCGTTAAAACCTACGCCTCGGAGCGAACGGGGCGCCCAGATGCGTCAACGGTACAGCTGCAAAATGAGAAGGTTTCAAAGTCCAAAGCGTCGGCAGATCTCAAGACGAGACTTTCGAAGGCTGACTTCAACGATATCCCTTCAGGTGATACCGTGCAGACCTTCTCACTGGTTGATGACCAGATTTCCGCCCTGGAGGATGAGAGTCTTGCCTCGCTCCAGGATGCCCTGTGTCGGGCGCAGGAGCTGGGCGACGTGGGTGTAGTGTTCTACGACCTATCGAGCGGTAGGGGCGTGACGTATAACGCCGATGTCGAGGTGTATGGAGCGAGCAGCTACAAAGCGCTGTATGCGCTCTATATTTGCGAGACGTTGGTCGAATCGGGGCAGGTGTCGCTCGATGGGCCTTTAGCCACGTATGCTGGTTACAGCATGGGCTGGCAGACGGTGCGCGACCTTATCGAGAATGCCGTCGTCAACTCAGACAACGATTCGTTTATCGCGTTACGCGCGGCGTTTGACCATGATGGCTATGAGGATTGGATTGCCAATCTGGGCGTTGATGACGAAACGGCACTGAATCCGATGAGTGATTTTCCGACCTACTGCCCGCGCACTTCTGCGAGGTTATGGCGCGAGATGAGCGAGTATCTGAGCATGGATGCCGAGATTTCACAGTGGTTGTCGGGCCTTCTGGCATCAACATCGCGTTCGTTTATTCGCGATGGCATTGCGGACGAGCAGGTTTTGGTGCGCAACAAGGCAGGCTGGATTAGCGAGGATGGTTACTATTCGACATGCGATGCGGGCCTCATCGACATCGATGGCCGTACCTATGTCATGAGCGTCATGACATCGATGCCATGGAGTGACCGTTCGAGCGAGGTTACGGCCGCGATTGCAAAGGCTCTGTTTGATACGCGAGCTGCACTGGCTTAGCGTGTTCGTTTGGCGAGGTCAAACAAAATGCTGGTACCATACCTTGGTTGAGAATTTCGTATAGGTTTGGGGAATGGTATGGCTACCATCGCGATTATCGGTGCGCTCGAAAAAGAGATCATGCAGATTAAGAAAGAGTTGAGCGGCATTTGCGAGGCACGGGAGGCAGGCTTGACCGTTGTGAGCGGTGAGCTCGACGGCCTGACAGTTGTTGCCACAATTGCGGGCATGGGCACGGTGAACGCTGCCGCTGCAACACAGCACCTCATTAGCAAGTATGCTCCGCAAGCTGTTGTGTTTTCGGGCATTGCGGGCGGTTTGAACCCCAAGCTCCATATCGACGACGTGGTCATTGGCAAACGCCTGCGCTATCTGGATACCGATACCGCGCTTATCGCCGAGTCCGCACCGGGGCTCGAGGAGTTTGGCTCGACGCCCGCGTTGGTCGATATTGCCGTCGACGTGCTTGCTGAGCGTGGGTTTGTTGACGCTTCGACAAATGCAGTCGCTTCGAACGAGGGCACCAAGCAGTTCCTGGTCGGCACGATTGCCACGGGTAACCGCTTTGTGACGGGCGCCGCCATGCGCAACGACGCTATCGAGGCGACACATGCCGATTGTGTCGGCATGGAGGGCGCGGCAATTGCCCATGTCGCAACCAAAAATGGTGTCGATTGCCTGGTGTTGCGCGCTATCAGCGATAATTGTGACGAGGCGTACGATGCAATTTGCGACCGAGAGTTCGATCTGTTCGAGTACGCGCGTGTCGCAAGTGACATCACGCTCGATATCGTCCGCCGCATTGCCGCTGCGCAATAGTGCACCCCATTTTGTAAGAACCTACGACCAAGGAGTGTCCATGGCCGATTCCATTAACTACCAGCTTGCCAAGTTCGTTGCCAGCTATGGCAAGGTTTCGCAGATTCCCGAGTCCACTTGCCCCGAGGTGAGCTTCGTCGGCCGCTCCAACGTGGGCAAGTCGTCGATCATGAACAAGCTTTTTGGCCGCAAAAACCTCGTCAAGGTTTCGAGCACACCGGGCAAGACGAGCAACATCAACTTCTTTGAGGCTGACGACGTGCACTTCGTCGACCTGCCGGGTTATGGTTTCGCCCGTCGTTCCAAGGCCGAGCGTGACCGCTGGGCCGAGCTCATCGGCGACTTCTTCGACTCCGAGCGCAGCTTTAACCTGGTTGTATCGCTGGTGGACATTCGCCACGATCCCAGTAAGCTCGACCATGACATGATCGACTACCTGCAGGGCAACGAGTTCAACTTTATCGTCTGCCTCACCAAGGCCGACAAGCTCAGCCGCACTCAGCAGGCCCGCCAGGCAGCAGCCATCAAAAAGCAGCTCAACGTCCCGGCCGAGAACGTGATCATCACAAGCTCCCAAACCGGTACCGGCATCGACGAACTCAAAAAGCGCATCGCCGAGGCTTGCCTCTAATCGGGCCGCAACCCTTCAAAAGCTCCCACCTATATCACCCCAGTGATAGTTATTGGTAAACTATCACTGGGGTGATATTTTTGTTTGGAGGTCGATATGGAGCTTTGGCACGGGTCGGAGGTTGTTGTCGAGCATCCGTCGTTGGATAAATGCAGACAATTCAATGACTATGGGTGTGGGTTTTATTGCACGCCGCATGAGGAAATGGCAATGGAGTGGGCATGTCGGACCGAGTCCGATGGTATCGCGAATCGATATGAGCTCGATATGGATGGTCTTGCGGTCTTGGACTTGGAGTCCGGGGAGTTTTCAATTCTCAATTGGCTTGCGATTTTGGCTAACAATAGGGAGTTCAATGTTTCGACACCGCTGGCGCGCGAAGGACTTCGCTATCTGCTGGATAACTGCCTAATTGATATTTCTCCCTATGACGTAATTCGAGGTTATCGCGCCGACGATTCTTACTTTTCGTTTGCAAGACAGTTCGTTAACGGCATGATCTCGCTTAGGCAACTGCAACTCATTATGCGTTTGGGCGATTTGGGCATCCAATACGCTCTTATGAGTGAGCGTGCGTTTTCAGTAATCAGATTCCGCGAATGGAGGCAGGCGTTGGGATCTGAGTATTATCCCAAGCGCTTTAAGCGAGAACAGAACGCGCGGCGCAAGTACCTGGATACTGTGAATGGATTCGACTCTGAGGGTGTCTACATTAGGGATTTAATGACAGGGAGGGTTGATTTAGATGATCCAAGAGTTGACGAATTGTGGACCGAGTAGAACATATCCCATCTATTACCTCGAGGATGCAATGAACAACCTCGGCGACTGCTTTGATTATGCCGTTAACGATTATGGAGCCGAAGGATCGGAAGTTGCTGAACTCTTTTGCCTGAGCGGCGTAGCTCGCGAGTTCGAACGCGGCAACGCATGGGTCGTATCGGGAAAATCGGGCGTTGAGCTGTTCGCGCTTATCGCTGAAAGGTCCGGCTATCAGAGCGGGTTTATACCGGATCGCACCTATCGTTTTGAGAAGACGCCAGAGTATTGGACAGGCTGGATACTGGCATATCTGCAGTGGCGTTTAGGGGAGTCTTTCGAAGACCTGCTGCATGTCGTTCCGTTTGACGCACTGCGCAGTCTGTACTATCCCTGGCACGAAGCCTCGGAGGAACGCGTGGCTCGCCTCGTCTGCGATATGGCGAAAAAAGCGTCCAGGCAAACCAAACTTGCGTTAGCAAGAAAGAAGCTTAAGAAAACCCAACAAGATCTAGCATACGAATCGGGTGTGTCACTCCGCTCAATCCAAATGTACGAGCAGCGCCAGAGAAACATCAATGAAGCTTCGGTAACAAGCGTAAGAGCCATAGCAAAAGCCCTCCACTGCAACATCGAAGATCTCCTAGAGCCAGTCTTCGAATACAAAGAAACCAGCGCCGCCTAAACCAATATATTGCCAAGGTTTGTATCTAGTAAGCGCTCCTTACCAGCAAGAGTCCCTACCAATAGATAGCGGCTTAAAGGGCCGAAATCGTATGAATGGCATTGCGACTTCCAAATGGGTGACTGCTGCTTGAAAAGCTATAGAAATAGGGGCCGATTTAACGGCCCCAAGCATCGCATAAATGGCATATACGTTTTATCAACTATTTCTTGTTTTTAACCCATTTGCAGATACGCCAAATAAGCACTCCGACGAGAATCCAAACGAGAGCGATCATAATGTCTGAGCGTGCAGGAATTGGGATCATTGAACTTCCTCAATTGATGTGAGTCTAGTTTGCATAGGTGTGGAGCGTGCTGCCTTCCATGGTCGCTTGCAACACGGCGATACCGGACGTCATCCCCATCGATTCATAGTTGAGTCGATATGTCGCCTGTTTCGAGTTCCATATAAAGGACTCGTTAGTTACCGTACAGCCGATAGTCGTATAGTTTTGTCCCCAAGCGCTGGTAATGAGCGAGTTCGCTATCTTGATCTTGAATTCGCGATAAATAAAAGGACTGTTGTAATAGATAGTCCAAGTTCCAGATGCGTTGTTGTAGTAACTGTCCCATATCAGGCTGGGTTCATTGGTTTTTTTAATTCCTATTACTGCAACGGTCCCATCCTTAAGCTTGATTTGATGAGACTGCTCGGGACCTTTCGTTAAATCAAAATCTTGGGTTGCGCCAGAAATTGCGACAGCATCGCTTTCTGCAGCATAAGCAGTCGAAGGGCTAAACGAGAAACATATCGGTAATATCAAAAGTATCGAGAGGAAAAACGAAGCTTTGAGTGTGCGTAACACTTTGACCACCTCCATACTGCGATGCCTAGTTAAATAGTAGCATAGATAAACAGTTTATTATGTAACCTAAAAAGCCCCTATCTGCCCGGCGCCCCTTCAAAGCGTGGGTCCCTGTAGACATCCTCAGCAAGGTAAACGCAGGGATGGTCGGGTTGTTCCCCTCAAAATTATTCCGCAGCGCGAAGGCCTCTCGTCTGTGGCTCCGTTGGAGCACAAGATTAAATCAGCGAATGCGATTATCCTGTCGAGGCTGCGCAGGTCCCCTTGGGGCTTCCCCTGAAAACAATCCGCAGATCGAATTGCCCCGTCGCGCGAAGCGCACGACGGGGCAATTCATGATCGAGGACGTTTTCAGGGGAAGCCCCAAGGGGACCGGTGAGAGCAATGAGGCAGGGCGCTACAGGTACTCGATTTGAGCGCCCTCGGTGTCGCACGTCAGAATATGCGTATCACACTTAGGGAACTGCTCGCGCAGCTTGACCTGCAGGAACTTTGCCACGATGGTGTCGTCGGTCACAGCCATAAGGGTCGAGCCCGATCCGCTGATCCAGATGGTCTTGGCGCCGCCGTTAAGGCAGGTGTCGCGCACGGCGTTGTAGTCGGGAATCAGACGGCGACGATAGGGTTCCTGGATGCGGTCGTCATTGGCGGCGGCAATCAGGTCGAGGTTGCCGGACTCAAGACCGCGCGTCATGCCGGCGATGCGGCCCATCTGCCATACGGCGGTGGAGAGCGGAACCTCCTGCGGCACGACCTTGCGCGCCTCGCTCGTATGCACCTCGTAGGGAGGAATCACGGTAATAAAACGCAGGCGATCGCTCACCTCGTAGCGCAGGCACTGGGGGAGCGAATCGGTCGGCGTAAAGGAGCAGACGGCGCCGCCCAGGATAGCGGGGGCGACGTTATCGGGATGGCCCTCGACCTCGGTGGCAATGCGGACGAGCTCGGCACGGTCGACGGTGTGGCCTGTCAGCGCGGCGGCGGCCATAATGCCGGCGACGACACAGGTGGAGCTGGAGCCCAGGCCGCGGGCGACGGGAACGTCAGTCTGAATGTCGATGGCGACGGGGAAGGCCGGCTCGCCCCATGCGGCCAGTGCATCGACAAAGCTAACGTAGACCAGGTTGTTCTCGTTTTGGAATTCCTCGGGGCAGCCCGTGATGGTGAGCTTGTCGGCGCGCTCGAAGGTGAAGTGCGAGTAGAGGCTGACGGCCATGCCGAGGGTGTCGTAGCCAATGCCTAGGTTCGCGCTGGTGGCGGGGACGGTGATTTTGATCATGGGAATCTCCTGGGCGGTCTGCCTGTTTAGTTCGCTGCTCGGGCAGTCCTGGCTCGCTCGGAAAGCACATTAAGTGCTTTCCGGCTCGTGCGGAACTCGCGACGAACTAAACAGGCAGACCCGCATGTCAGCTCGTCATTATCCCGGTGAGTATCTGATAAAAGAAGGTGCGCCGGCTTTCGCCGGCGCCTAGTAAGGGTTTAGTTGGTAGCCATCTTTTTTGCAGCCTGCTCTACGTAGTTGGCCATGTCGGCTACGTCGCAGACGTCTTCGAAGCGGACGGGCTTGGACTCGAGCTCGGCGAGCTGGACCGGGGCAACCGTGTTGGTTGCCTGCTCGAGCACGCGCATGGCCTCAAAGTCGTCCTCGGGAACGTCGAGGCCCAGGGCGCCGCAGCAGGCGCGCGGGAACTTGTAGGGGCTGGCGGTCGAAAGCAGCACGCGGGCCTTGGCGCCCTCGGCGGGAGCGACCTGCTCAAAGACGTGATAGCCGCAGGCGGTGTGCGGGTCGATCACGTAGCCGTTCGCGTCCCAGCAGCTCTTGATGGCAGTGCGTACCTCGTCCTCGCTGGCCCAACCGCAGCCAAAGACGCTCTGAATCTTTGCCAGCAGGTCGGCGGGAACTTCGTAGCGACCAGTCCGCGCCAGCTGCTCCATAAGGCCGGCAACGAGCTCACAGTCGCCATCGGACAGGAAGTAGAGCATGCGCTCCAGGTTAGAGCTGATGAGGATGTCCATCGAAGGCGAGATGGTCGTGAAGAACGGGCGGTTGCGGTCGTAGACGCCGGTGCTCAGGAAGTCAGCCAGCACGTTGTTCTTGTCGCTCGCGACGATGAGCTTGGCGACGGGCAGACCCATGCGCTTGGCATAGTAACCGGCCAGGATATCGCCAAAGTTGCCGGTCGGTACGCAGAACTCCACGGCATCGCCAGCCTTGATGGCGCCGGCGCGCAACAGCTGCGCATAGGCGGCAAAGTAGTAGACGACCTGCGGTACCAGACGGCCGACGTTGATGGAGTTGGCGCTCGAAAGCACCGTGCCTGCGGCCTCCAGACGCTCGGCAAGCTCCTTATCGGCAAAGATGCGCTTGACGGCGCTCTGGGCGTCGTCAAAGTTGCCGCGGATGCCGCAGACGGCGACGTTATCGCCCTCCTGAGTGGACATCTGCAGATTCTGTACGCGGCTGACTTTGCCCTCGGGATAAAAGACGGTGATGCCCGTGCCCGGGGCGTCGGCAAAGCCGGCGAGTGCTGCCTTGCCCGTGTCGCCCGACGTGGCGGTGACGATCATGATGCGCTCGGCGCCGCCGTCCTGGGCGGAGGTGCGGGCCATGAGGCGGGGGAGCATCTGCAGGGCGACGTCCTTGAAGGCGCTCGTGGGGCCGCCAAAGAGCTCCATCACATAGGTCTGAGGGGCGTCGGTGCCCGGTGCTGCGTCGAGCTTGACGAGAGGCGTGACCTCTTCACTCGCGAACGTGCCGCGGTATGCCTCGTCGACACACGCCGAAATTTCTTCGTCCGTGTAATCGTTCAGTAACATTCCCAACACATTTTGAGCGATTTCAAAGTACGATTTATCAGCAAGCGAGCTGATATCGACCTGCTGGGTGCCAAGCTCGTCCGAGACAAACAAACCCCCGTCGGGAGCGATGCCGGTACGGATTGCCACCTTACTTGAGCATGATAAAGTGCTTCCTCGTGTACTATGATAAGTTCCCATATAACAGTGCTCCTCGGATACCTTGGTCCCAATCGGTGAAACCATGGTATCAGAGCGCGCAAAACAGGTTTGCAGAGGCTTTTAGAAAGGTAACCTCCACGCCATGATTAAGATTGCCAAGTTTGGCGGCTCGTCGGTCGCCGACGCCGAACACTTCAAGAAGATCAAGGCCATCGTCGATGCCGACCCTGCCCGCCGTTTTGTGGTGGTTTCCGCCTGCGGTCGCCGCTTTAAGGGCGACACCAAGGTGACCGACCTGCTCTACCTGGTTAACGCGCACGTTAAGTATCACGTGTCGTGCGAGGAGCTGCTCGAGGACATCGGTCAGCGCTATTTTGATATCGCTGACGAGCTGGAGCTCACCTATCCCATCCGCGAGGAGTTCGCAGCCTTTGCCGAGCGCGCCCGCTCGGGCGGCTACTCCACCGAGGAGCTTGTGAGCCGCGGCGAGTACTTCACCGCTCGCCTGATGTCCGAGTACCTGGGCCTGCCGTTCCTGGACGCCGCGACGGTTGTGGCGTTCCATCACGATGGTACGCTCAGCATGAACCGCACCTCCGAGCTGGTGCAGGAGTACGGCCAGCAGGGTGGCTTTGTTATGCCCGGTTTCTACGGCGCGACGCGTGAGGGCCAGATCAAGCTGCTCGATCGAGGCGGTGGCGATATTTCGGGCTCGATTCTGGCCAAGTGCCTTGGCGCCGATCTGTACGAGAACTGGACCGACGTTTCGGGCTTCTATTCTGCCGATCCGCGTATTGTTCCCGAGGCTCAGCCCATTGCGCGCGTTACCTACGAGGAGCTGCGCGAGCTTTCGTACATGGGCGCAAGCGTCCTGCACGAGGAGGCCGTGTTCCCCGTGCGCGAGGCAGGCATTCCGCTGGTCATCAAGAACACCAATGCGCCGCAGGACCCCGGCACCATCATTAGCGAGACGGCTGACGAGGGCGAGGCGGAGCCCATCATTACCGGCGTGACCGGCAAACGCGGCTTTGTCGCCATCAATGTGGCCCGCGACCGCACCAAGCCCCGTGTCGGCTTTATGCGCCGCGCGCTTTCGGTCTTCGAGCGCTATGACGTTTCCGTTGAGCACATGCCCACCGGTGTCGACCGCTTTGGCGCCGTGGTGCAGGAGCAGGACGTTCACGATTCGCTGTACTCGCTTGTGAGCGACATTCAGCAGGAGGTCGAGCCGCTCGAGATCGAGGTTGTCGAGGGCTTGGCGCTCATCGCTACCGTCGGTCGTAACCTGCGCGGCCGCGCGGGTATCTCGGGCCACCTGTTTGGCATGCTTGGCCAGGCCGGCGTGAGCGTGCGCATGATTTCGCAGAGCTGCGACGAGATCAACATCATTATCGGTGTTGAGGAGAAAGACTTCGACCTGGCGATTCAGACCATTTACCGTGCCTTCTCCGACGAGAACGGCATTGTGAAGGTCTCCGACTTGGAGGCTCCCACGCCGGTCGATCCCACCCTGGCTGCGCTCGAAAAGTAGCGACTGCTCGGTAGATTTTTTGGTCATGTCTCAAAAATCTACGGCGGGGCGTTTCGTTTCGGTTTCGTTTCGACGGGGCGGGTTTCGTGTCCGCCCCGTTCTTGTATACACTGGCAACAACAATCGGCCTGCTCGGCGTGCAGGCAAAAGCCATAACCTTTAAAGGGGGAAGCATGAAACAGTACACGGTTGCTATTTTGGGCGCGACGGGAGCCGTGGGCACCCAAATGCTCGAGTGCCTCAACGAGCAGGAGTTCCCGGTTGGCAAGCTCAAGCTGCTGGCGAGCGCGCGCTCTGCGGGCAAGACCGTCGAGTTCCGCGGCGAGCAGATCGTGATTGAGGAGGCTTGCCCCGAGGCCTTTGAGGGCTGTGACATCGTACTTGGCGCCGCCGGCGACGACATCGCGAAGGAGCTGCTGCCCGAGGCCGTCAAGTGCGGCGCCGTCGTGGTCGACAACAGCCACGCCTTCCGCATGGACCCCGAGGTGCCGCTGGTCGTGCCCGAGATCAATGCCGACGACATCAAGTGGCATCACGGCCTTATCGCCAATCCCAACTGCGCGACCATTATCGGCCTGGTTCCCACCTGGCCGCTGCATCAGCTCGCCGGCGTGAAGCGCATGATCGTCTCCACGTATCAGGCGGCTTCGGGTGCCGGCGCTCCCGGTATGGCCGAGCTCGAGGCTCAGCTGGCCGCCCTGGGCCGCGGCGAGGAGATTCCCGAGCCGCGCGCATTTGCCGCCCAGCTGGCGAGCAACCTGATTCCGCAGATTGGCGGCGTCAAGGAGGAGGGCTTTACCTCCGAGGAGATGAAGCTGCAAAACGAGGGCCGCAAGATCATGCACCTGCCCGAGCTGCGCGTGAACTGCACCTGCGTGCGCGTGCCCGTGCTGCGCTCGCACTCCGAGAGCATTACGCTTGAGTTTGAGCGCGACATTACGGTTGACGAGGCCCGTGCTGCGCTGGCTGCCGCTCCCGGCGTCAAGCTGGTTGACGATATGGCTGCCGAGGATGCGCACGATCGCTTCCCCATGCCGATGGATACGTCCGACCAGGATTTGATTTGGGTCGGTCGCGTGCGCCGCGACATCTCGAACCCCGAGGCCGCGCGTGGCATCACCTTCTGGTGCTGCGGCGACCAAATCCGTAAGGGCGCGGCAACCAACGCCGTCCAGATCGCTAAGCTGCTCTGCGAGTAGTGTGACCTGTCCGGCGGGGGCCGGGCTTAGTTTTCAGAACGTCCTCGACCATGTGTGGCGCCTTGTCCTGCTCCTTCGGAGCTGCGGACAAGGCGCCACACTGGTCTGCGGAGTGTTCTGAAAACTAAGCCCAGCCCCCGCCTGCGGCGACGCTGCTGCAAGCGATCTGCGATGGGGTCGTTGTCGGTTGGGGCCGCTGGGCTGATGTGGGGGCACGTGGCTGTTGCGGGCCCTAGTCCCGGCGGCGACCCCGGCGCTTCGCGCCTGCCGCCTTTTGGGACTGTGGAGCGCCGCCGGCAGCTGCGGCGCTGTTGCGCCTGCTGCCTTGGGTGACTTTGGGGTCGATTGGGGTTGTCTGCACAATTCGCGGTATTATGGTGCGGAGTTTTGAAAGGAGCCGCTGGTGGTCACGACGACGTTTGCTTCGCCTTTGGGCGAGATTCTGCTTGCCGCTGATGGCCGCGGTCTGACGGGGCTTTGGTTTGAGGGGCAGGAGCACTTTGGCTCCACGCTTCTCAAAGAAGATGCGGAGTACGTTGAAGGTGCCGATGCGGTTTCTGGTGCTGGCGGCATGTCGTCGGTGAGTCCCGCAAATGGTGTAGCCTCTTCGGTGCTTGAACGTTCCTGGGCTTGGCTGAATGCTTATTTTGCAGGGCAGGAACCTCGGTTTACGCCGCCGTTACATATGATCGGCACGGCGTTTCAGCGCGAGGTTTGGTTTGAGCTGCTTTCCATTCCGCGTGGCGAGGTTGCCACGTATGGCGAGATCGCCCGGCGTGTTGCGGCTCGACATCGTGTACCGGGAAACGAGGCGCCCGTTGTATCTCCCCGTGCTGTGGGGGCTGCGGTCGCGCGTAATCCCATTTCGATTATCGTGCCGTGCCATCGCGTGGTGGCGGCCGACGGATCGCTCAACGGATATGCCGGCGGGCTTGACCGCAAGGAATGGCTGCTCCGGCTTGAGGGCGCGTACGAGGAGTAACGCCAGGGCACTTTGCATGGCCAAGACGCCGTGAAAGAACGGGACGCGCTTTCCGAATGGCGTTCCAAGCGGAAACCGTGTCCCGGAATACAGCCTCAGAGTGGGACGCCGTTTCCGGTTGAGACCACTTGCTTGGACATCTATCTACGCCCGCTCCTGCAGGGCGTAGATAGATTTGTCCATGTTGAACAGATAAGCCACGACGCAGGCAATAAAGAACATCGGCAAGTTGCCAAAGCCGAAGACTTCGCAGCCAATAAGGATGGGTGCGAGCAGAATCGCTGACAGCATAAGACCCATAACGGCGATGCGCACATAGGGGTTGGGGAACAGTCGCGCCGCAAGGGTCTTGGCGTGGGCAAGACACCAGGCAAAAGCTCCACCTACCATACCAAACGCGATGTCCAGCACCGCAAGCCGGCCAGACCGGGAAGGTCAAGCGCGCAGGAGGCGGCAACGTCAAAACACAAGCGTTAACTGCGCGCCCTGCTCAACGGGCTGCTCCTTGTGCTCGCTCAGAAGGACCATTCGGTCTTCGTATTGCTTTTCGGTCATTTCGATAACGGTGACCTCTCCAGCGCTTGGAAGATTCAGCTTAAGGCGAGCGATATGCGCCGCTGCGGATTCGCGAGTCACCAACAGGCGCGAATACACCGAAAACTGCTCCATATGGTATCCGTCGTTAATCAGAAACTTTCGAAAGTCGCTATACTGCCGACGCTCGGCTTTGCTTCCCGTTGGAAGATCGAACAGAACCAATAACCTCATAACCCTCATGGCTCCTCCCTATTCAACAGTTACCATCTCGAGCCCTTTTAGCTCGGGCAACAACAGCCTCTTAGGATCCTTTTCGAGAACGGCAGTTCTGAGTGAAGAGAGCGTTGTCTCTATGCACTGCTGACAGCCGCAACGTTTTCCGTCGATAGTCATGACGTGCTCAAACACGCGGGCGAGCAACGCTTTGTCGCGCTGGCTCAAAGGCTCTGCAACGCCGTAGCTCATAACAATTAGATCGACGAGAGGGCGGAACGGTTCAATAAGATCGTCGACAAGATTAAACGCGTTGTAAACGCTGTGATGGTGAAGCCCCTGGGATACGAGCCATCCACCGCCAACGGCTGCTCTTCCGATGCCCGCGCGCAAGACGCTGTACCCGTAGTCGAGAGCGGAGCTTTGCATACTGTTGCGTCTTGTTCCATCGGTAATGAGGGCTTTAAAGTACGCGGAGGCAGCTGCGCCTTCTCGATTGTCCGTGTCGCCCGAAAGAACGGTTTTGGCATAAGAGGGGAGAGGGCCTGTAGACAACCCCATTTCTGTGAGAACCGCCGCTTGGTTGAGTATCTTTGCCTGAACGATTCGTTTCCAAAGCTGTTTTTTAAACGGAAGGCTCATGGCAAGCTGATCCTCGACGATGCGCGCATGGCGCGAATGGGCGCCCATTGGGAGCATGAGACCATTGGGCATATGATCGCGCCCGCAGATCATGACGCCTATTCCCGCGTCGTTAAGCTGCGACATGCAGGCGACCGTCATCGTGGTTTGATGGGATTCGACGATGACGACCCAAATGTCCTCGAGGGGAATGGTGGAGCTGCGGTCGTCCACGGTGATCATCAATAGGCCGTTCTTGATGCAGAGGTGGGCCTTGCTCTGGATAAGTATTGTCCGTTGGGCCATTTTGTCGACGACCTTCCCCGCATTAGCGCTACAATACAGCTAAGTCGAAAGCAGCTCACCTTGGGGAAGGGCGCGGCTCCAGACAAGGGGAGCCACTTAAGTGGCTTACCCGTAAAGTAACCCCCGTTCAATCTTCGGATTGGGCGGGGCGAACTTTTTTGGGCGAGTGTTAGCCAGTATTCCGTAAACGGTAGCGATGAATAGCATTTAGGCGGGTCCTTTTGAGCGTTTTTTCGCCTAAGGATTGATTCGGTTGTGAAGAAAAGTACATAAATCGCTGTGCCGAATACGGCTCTTTTCTTGCGTGAAGCGCGACGTGCCGACGCTTTTTGTCTCGAAAAAAATGAATCGCAGATGTAGATCTGAGGCCGAATCAGTCTTCTTTTTTTGAGGTCTGAAACAGAAAAGCCCCTGTTAAAGGGGCTTTTCTGTGCGCACATAGCGTATCACCTTGGGGAAGGGCGCGTGCTCAAGACCTAAACGGCGATATCGTAGCCGTGGGCTTCAGCGTATCACCTTGGGGAAGGGCGCGTGCTCAAGACTGGGTGAGCTCGCATGGTATTTCACAGGCCAGCGTATCACCTTGGGGAAGGGCGCGTGCTCAAGACCAAAACCTTCCATGGCATGCGGCTTGGTCAAGCGTATCACCTTGGGGAAGGGCGCGTGCTCAAGACTCGACACTCTCTTTGGCGGTGGCGTGGGATAGCGTATCACCTTGGGGAAGGGCGCGTGCTCAAGACTCTTACTGCTGGGCCAGCAATTTCTGAACGAGCGTATCACCTTGGGGAAGGGCGCGTGCTCAAGACATATTGGCCCAGATCCAGACAGCGTGCTCGAGCGTATCACCTTGGGGAAGGGCGCGTGCTCAAGACTTGCGCGTCTTCTCGTTGGTGATGGTGAGCAGCGTATCACCTTGGGGAAGGGCGCGTGCTCAAGACACCTGTGCAAGAAGAACGACCGGCTGTTCCAGCGTATCACCTTGGGGAAGGGCGCGTGCTCAAGACTTGACCTGGTTCACATTCCACCAGTCGTAGAGCGTATCACCTTGGGGAAGGGCGCGTGCTCAAGACTGCGAGACAATACCCGAGTTCATCCATCTCAGCGTATCACCTTGGGGAAGGGCGCGTGCTCAAGACACTCAGGCGTCATTGCTGAAGGGTTTCAACAGCGTATCACCTTGGGGAAGGGCGCGTGCTCAAGACTTATAGCGCGAGATTTTGGCCTTCAGTTCTAGCGTATCACCTTGGGGAAGGGCGCGTGCTCAAGACTTGTAGCAGATGTAGGACGCCGTGTCGGTCAGCGTATCACCTTGGGGAAGGGCGCGTGCTCAAGACTACTTCTGCAAAGGCTGGGAGGACGCACGCAGCGTATCACCTTGGGGAAGGGCGCGTGCTCAAGACATCCTTGTCAACATCCTTAAGGCTTGCAGAAGCGTATCACCTTGGGGAAGGGCGCGTGCTCAAGACTGAGAATAGGTGACTGTTACATCATTGGTAAGCGTATCACCTTGGGGAAGGGCGCGTGCTCAAGACCACGCAGATACAGACGATGGACTGTTAGACAGCGTATCACCTTGGGGAAGGGCGCGTGCTCAAGACTGACAAAAACGGCGCACGCATCCCGCCCGCAGCGTATCACCTTGGGGAAGGGCGCGTGCTCAAGACGAAAGCGTCGAAGAAAATCGCCCGCCTGCTAGCGTATCACCTTGGGGAAGGGCGCGTGCTCAAGACATATAGGAACACGAGACGGAACGACACGGCAAGCGTATCACCTTGGGGAAGGGCGCGTGCTCAAGACATGGCGGCACTCGCCATCAAAACACTCTAGAGCGTATCACCTTGGGGAAGGGCGCGTGCTCAAGACTGCCGGCTTGGCTTTGAGCTCCTCGAGCTCAGCGTATCACCTTGGGGAAGGGCGCGTGCTCAAGACACTTGGTGTGGATGGTACGTCAATGAGATAAGCGTATCACCTTGGGGAAGGGTGCGTGCTCAAGGTCAGGCAATCAGGGGACATTTTGCTAAGCTAAGTCTATTGCCTTCGGAAGGATGTATGTGTAAGGCGATTCGCTACAGCCAGAAGACCCCGTCATAAACATTGCTGTAATGTGGAAATTGGAAATAGGTAAACGCATATCGGGAAGGGGCGATTTTTGGAAGTTAAATCGCCCCTATTGGCCTTAATTATCGAGAATGCTCTCGCGAATAATTATCGGTTGCAATTCGTTTGAGAGCATTCCAACCGAGGGGAATGCAATCTCCTTTTTCGTGAGAGCGTCAACAAAGGACCAATTGGCCGTTGCAATGTTGTAGCCATTGTAGCGACCGAGCTTATCCCCGACTTTAATGAGGTCACCCAGATATATTTCGAGTGGTTTTTGAGTTAAAGCGCTATTGGGAACGGCTTTCCAGACCTTCCGCCCATATTTTTGCTTCGCAATCCTGGGCACATACGTCCCATCCTTAAGTGCAGGAATATCCGCCTTATAGACGGGGTCTGCGTACCAAGCGCCCTGCCCCTTCTTGGCCTCCGGGTCATGCCAGAGCCTCAGACACAGCATTTCGCTCACCTTGATGACCGACTTCTCGTCTGCCGACACAACGGCGTTGCCCATGACGATGTCCTTATCGGAGCTCGCCTTGCGAGCAATGTCTTTGCCCTGTGCATTAACGCCGGCATAGCGATAGACCGTCTGCTCGAACAACTCGCCCTTTCCCTTACGCGGAACAAAGCGGGTGGGTACGACGAAATCGTGCGCCGCGCGTACTTCGTTCGCAAAGGTTTCCCAGGGCATAACACTTTCGAGAGCCTTCATGATGGCATCGCGGCGTTGGGTCTCGTTCATACCTCTGGTTATGCTCCAGTGTGTCTCTTGGTTGATTCGAGCGGTTTTAATCACGAGGCTTCGACTACATGCTGCAATCACACAAGCATCGGTGGCATGGTGACGATCGTCCGAGCGGTCTTTTTCGCCATTCGAACCAAAGTTAAGCCCCCACCTGCGACGCAGCCATGCGGTCGCTCTGCCAGTGGTAGGAACAACATGTGCCTTTGCGCCATCATCGGGGAACAGCAGGCAGTCGGCGAGGTAAGCGCATACTTCTCGCGACATATAGGCGGTGTCGGTGAAGCTGCGTGCTAAGAATTCGCCTTCCTTGGTATCAAGGTCTTTTTCCAGCAGGAAGTTCTTTTTGCGACGGCTGAGTTTCTGGTTTTCCTGAACGCGACGCTCAAAAGCATCCCATGAAGGCGCACCGTCGTGGGACATCCATTCGTAAGGTGTCTGTTCGCGTTTATCCTGATTGCTTTTGGCGAGGACCAGGACTTTATTGTTGCGCGAGTTTTCTCCCGTGCGAGAGAACGGCAGGATGTGGTCAATCTGCGTGTAGGTGTCGTCGCTAATTAGGCGATCGACTTCGATTTTAGCGCCCGTGTAAAGGTCGAAGCATTCCTGCTCTTCCCACAGGCGGTACTTCTCTATCTGTTTGCCCGTGACCTCATCTGCCGTGCAGCCACGCAGCTCAGCGATTTGCCCGGCAATGCGCTCGCGATTTTTCTCGTTCTTCTTATTGGCCTTGGCAATCTCGTCTTTTGCGCGCTGAGGCAACCTGAGCTCTCGATCAAGCTCAACGTGGATTTCGTTTGGCACGCCCCACTTGCGGCAGATGGCGTTGACCACTTTTCGCATTTGCGACATGGCGCGAATGACGACGGGATTGTTATTTGTTCGACCGGTACGTTCGATCCAGGTCTCATAGGGCATCAGGCGATCGGAGCGCTCGAGCTGGGCGCCAGCGATGCGAAGTCCCAGCAGGCCACAGTCATTTTCGGCCTGCGTAAGGTTGAGGACCTCGGGCTCCTCGAGGCAATCGAGCAGCATGTCGAGTGCTTTTTTGGAACGGTTGCCATAGCCGTTAAGAGCTTTGGATGAATAGGGAAGCCTACAAAGCGCCTCGATCTCCGCTTCCGAAAGCGGTAGCCCCTGAAGCTGCTCTTGGAGTACGGGGAGGGCTGAAGAGTATGCCACCGCCTCCATAACGGCATCGGCGAGATTGCGGTCATCGCGCAAACGCTGCAGGAGAATGGGGTTGGCTGCATTGAGGGTATTGCGGAGCACGCGCCATCCCTTGGGCTTGTACACCTCGCGCGTTTTTTCGTCGGCAGCTGGAACTCCCTTAAAGTAATCGCCGGAACTAAGGTCGAGCGCTTTTCGGAGGGCGCCGAATTTAACAGCACAATCTTTGTTGCCTCGAATTGGCTCGCACGAGAACAGGATTGCAATGCATTCATCGCGCTCCGTTGCGCTCAGGGCGCGAGAGGTCCCGTTTTCGTGGATGATGGTGATGTTGCCGAGTGCGCCATAGGCTGAAACGAGTTCGCTCGTAAGCGTGCAGCGTGCAGCTCGTTTTTCTGTTGGGAAATATGAGCAGTGTCCGACGAGGTCGTACGTGCGGCGGTCGAAGTCTTTGCGCGAACGCTCCCAATCGCAAACCTCGATATATGCGGCCTCAAATTCCGGCGAAGCGTATTTGGAGCCAAAGGAGCGTTGAGCATCAAATAGGATATGAGTTTCTTCGATAAGCTGGGCGTGCGTTACACACTTGTCGTAATTGCCGCCACGATTGCGACTTTGAGGCTGCTGAGCGAGCCATTCGCCAACGGTGCGGCACGAGGTCTCCGCAATTGCTTCCTTGTTGGCCGCAAGGGCAGATAGAACCTTGCCGCCTTCGCTTGATTTATCCTGATTGCCTTCTCCGTGGGGGATGTATCCACGGCGCTTGCAGAGGGAGTAAAGGACTAGTGCCCACTCGCGATCGTTGAGCAGGCGGTCAAGTCCATCAACGCGAAGCTTGAGCGGCTGCTTGTCGCCTTTTGTGGTGTGGAAGTACTCTTTGGTGGCGTCTTGGGGAATGAGGCCATAAGCCTTGAGGACTTGGAGACAGTGCTTCAGGCGCGCCTGGGTACGGTCAATGTTTCGACGGGTAGAGCGGAAGCCCCTGCGAATAACCGCAAGACTTTGGCCCGTTTTAGGATGAGTTGGAGAGTCAAATAATCTGACGCCCAAATCCAGGATTTCATGATTGGCTGTGTCGATAAGTGCGAATCCGCAGCTTGCAATTCCTGGATCCATGCCAAGCACAAGATGCCTGGGAAGTCCGAGCTTCCCAATTTCGAGATTGATGGTGATCTCCATGGAGCACCCCTCTCTAATAAGAACTCTAGAGAACAGTACCATCGCGTGAGGACATGGGCCGAGCTTGTTAGCCGAGCGGTCATTTTGTTAGGCAAATGGAAATGATTTATACAGCCTTACATATCGGTTACCGGATGATGCCGTTTGTTGAAACTGAATCCCGACTGAATCCCGCCCTGAGATTGAATGGCGGGACAGTTACGATGCTCGGCTTGCTTGCAGGTTTGTAGAGCTCCTTGCATTCCTTCTTAAAGTCGAACGCCATGTTGGCGCCTTTCTGCGTATTGGCCTGCTTAGATAGCGGAATCATATCATAGAAACGAACAGCTGTTCGAATGATTTGGCTGACAGATAGAGATGCGTGCGTTGTGTTTGGCGGTCGGCCTGACCCCGTCGATGATGTCTCTGCCTCCCCGTAGCCTCATCTATAGCTGCCGTTTCCCCATATAAAACCTGCCAAAATAAACCTGTCCCTTTTTGGTCGGTGGGAAATGGGTAATACTAAAGAGTTATCCGACCAGATGGGAATTAATCGATGGCCTATATCGAATTCAAAGACGTCATCAAAGCATACGGCGAGGGCGACGCCCGCATTCATGCGCTCGACGGCGCGAGCTTTACGGTCGAGCGCGGCGAGCTCGCCATCATTCTGGGTGCTTCGGGTGCCGGCAAGACCACGGCGCTCAACATTCTGGGCGGCATGGATACGGCGACCTCCGGCACCGTGACGGTGGACGGGCGCGACGTGAGCTCTGCCAACGAGGCGCAGCTTGTGGAATACCGCCGCGCAGACGTCGGTTTTGTCTTCCAGTTCTACAATCTGGTTCCCAACCTGACGGCCCTCGAAAACGTTGAGCTCGCAGCTCAGATCTGCCCCGATTCGCTTGATGCCGAACAGACGCTTCGCCAGGTTGGCCTGGGCGAGCGCCTCGCCAACTTCCCCGCGCAGCTTTCGGGCGGCGAGCAGCAGCGCGTGTCCATCGCCCGCGCACTGGCAAAGAACCCCAAGCTGCTCCTGTGCGACGAGCCCACGGGCGCGCTCGACTATAAAACCGGCAAGCAGATCCTGCAGCTGCTGCAGGATACCTGCCGCAAGCAGGGCATTACGGTCATCATCATCACGCACAACTCCGCGCTGGCGCCCATGGCCGATCGCCTGATCCGCTTTAAGAGCGGCCGCGTGGAGAGCGAGACGGTCCAGCAAAATCCCGTGCCTATCGAGACGATCGAGTGGTAGCGCCCATGGACCAAGATTGCCAAAACAGCCAAAACCACGATACGGAGCACGCGGGCCGCGACCGGGAGTTCGCGACCTACCGTACCGCTCAAAGCTCAAACGATATGGTGCCGACGGTTTTTCGCCGTGGCATCTACCGCACGATTCGGGGCAGTCTTAAGCGCTTCCTATCTATCGTGGTCATCACTGCGCTTGGCGTGAGCGTGATGTGCGGCCTTAAGGCGGGCTGCGAGGATTTGTGCGATTCGGTCGACGCCTATTTTGACCAGCAGAATGTCTATGACATTAACGTGCAGTCGACCTATGGCCTTACGCGTGACGATCTTGCGGCTATCCAAGAGGTCGACGGCGTCGAGACGGCCGAGGGCATCTACACCGAGACCGCCTACACCGCCGTGGGCACAACGCGCGAGCGCGTGGTCGTGCAAAGTCTCTCCAAGGAGAACATCGATCAGCCAGTGCTCGTGAACGGCGATTTGCCCGAGAGCGCCGATGAGGTCGCGGTGACTTCGAAGTTCCTGAAGGCTTCGGGCAAAAAGCTCGGCGATACGGTGAGTTTTGCCGCCAATGACGCGAGCTCGTCCAACCAAAGTGCCAAGGATCAGTTTGCCGCGGGCGATTACACCATTACGGCCGAGGTCCTCGATCCTACCGACGTGAGCTCCGACTCGACAGTCAACGCCTTTCGCGCTGCTTCGGCTGCGGACTATAAGTTTTATGTGAGCGAAGATGCCGCGACATCTTCTTCCTACTCCGCAGTCCACGTGATCGTCGAGGGAGCCAAGAGTCTTAACTCCTATTCAGATGCCTACACGACAAAGATCAACGAGGTCAAAGGCAACATCGAGAAGATCCGCGAGGAGCGTGAGAAGGCGCGCGTCCAGGAGTTGACGGTTGACACGCCGACAAGCTTGGATACGGCCGAGCGTCAGGCCGCCATGCTCTTTGGGATCGAGCAGGATAACATCAACCGTATGGCCGAGGGCAGCGAGGAGCGCGTCCAGGCTCAGGCCGAGTTGGACCAGCGCCGCGCCGCCGCCGACCAGCATTTTGCCGATGCCCGCGCCGAGCTTTCCGATCTGGGCGAATGCACCTGGTACATTCAGGACCGCGGTAACATCGCAAGCTACTCGAGCGTCGAGAGCGACAGTTCTTCGATCGAGGCCATCGCCACGGTTTTCCCATTTATCTTCTTTGTCGTCGCTGTGCTCATCAGTCTTACCACCGCCACGCGCATGGTCGAGGAGGAGCGCACGCTTATTGGCCTGTACAAGGCGCTTGGCTATTCACGCGAGCGCATCCTGTCCAAATACGTGGACTATGCGCTGTGGGCATGTCTGATCGGCGGCGTGCTCGGCAACATCATCGGATTTGTGGGCCTGCCGCTGTTCCTGTTTACGGTGTTCGACGACATGTACTCGCTGCCCCAGATGCTGCTCTCGTACGACATCGTGTCCTCAATCGTCTCGGTGGCGCTGTTTGCCGTGGGCGTGGTGGGCGCTACGATTATCGCCTGCCGCCACGAGATGGCCGAGACCCCGGCCTCGCTCATGCGTCCCAAGGCCCCACGCGCCGGCTCTCGCATCTTGCTTGAGCGCATCGGCTTTATCTGGCGCCGCATGGGCTTTTTGAACAAGGTGGCAGCACGTAACCTGTTCCGCTACAAAAAGCGCGCCTTTATGACCATCTTCGGTATCGCCGGCTGCACGGCGCTTGTGATCTGCGGTATGGGCATTCGCGACACGTCGGTGGCGCTTTCGCCCAAACAGTACGGGCATATCACGCGCTACGACCTGCTGGCGGTCGCCAATCCCGACGATTTTTCGCAGACGTGCGCGGCATTGGATGAGCGCAGCGTGGCCAATGATTTCAACGTGACCGTGACCTCGACCCTGCCGATTATGACCGACAACGTCACCTTTACGTTTGGCGGCAAGAGCGAGACCGTGCAGCTGATCGTGGTGCCCGATAACCGCACGAGTGACTTGGGCGATTACGTGCGTCTGGAGGATGAGTCCAAAGAACCGCTGCCTTTGCGTGACGGAGACGTGTATCTGAGCAAAAGTTCACAGCTGGTGCTGGGGATTCAGCCGGGCGATACGGCTCACGTCCAGGATTCGTCGCTCAATGTTGCCAAGGTCAAAGTCAGCGACATTTCGCTTAACTATCTGGGCAACACGCTTTACATGACGCAGGGCACCTATGAGCGTGCGTTCGGTCGAAGCGCACGTCTTAACGGCGTCTTTGTGCTGCTTAAGGGCTCGTCGGCCGACCAGATTGCGTTTAGCAAGAATCTTAAGAGTGACGGTTGGCTTACGATTTCGAGTACGGCCGAGCATTGGGAAAACTATGAGGCGAACTTTACGATTATCAATTCGGTCGTGGTGCTCGTGACCTTCATGGCGGCGTGCCTATCGTTTGTGGTGGTGTTTACGCTGTCCAACACGAATATCTCCGAGCGCGAGCGCGAGCTGGCGACCATTAAGGTGTTGGGCTTCCGTCGCGGTGAGGTGCACCATTACGTCAACAAGGAGACGTTGATCCTCACGGCGATTGGCGCTGCGCTGGGCGTGCCGCTGGGCGGCTTGCTGGCCGAGAGTTTTACGTACATTTTGCAGATGCCGTCGCTGTACTTTGACGTCGAGGTCGAGCCGCTAAGCTACGTGCTATCTGTGCTGCTGGCCTTTGGCTTTACGTTTATCGTCAACCTCGCCACCAATCGTACCCTCAACAAGATCGACATGGTCGGGGCCCTCAAGAGCGCTGAGTAGCCTGTTCTGGGATTCAAGTTCTAGCGAGCCGTTGACGCGTCCACAACCGCCTTTTTGTATAAACCGCCCCGCCGATTGCATATTTCGGCGGGGCGGTTGCTTTTTGCCTGCAGGTACCCCAGGGGGCGGCGTGCAAATTCTGGAGTTTTCAGCATCCCGGAGTCCGCGGGCGCGGGATCGGACGCACAAAACAGCGCTGGAAGCCCTGATTCTGAGCCCCAACGCCTCAAGAGCTGGCCATTTTTTACAGAACGCGACCCATAGCGCCCGCCTTTCGCCCAAAATCCAGTATGCAGGCACCCTCGGCTGCTGAAAACTCCCAAAAATGCACGCCGCATCCTACCCTAGGCACCCGTAGCTACTCTGCGGGTGCGTGGCCTGATAGTAAGTTGCGGTGGAATAGTTCCTGTTTGGCATAGCAGAGCCATGAAACAGGAACTATTCCACCGCAACGTATTGAGAGGGCTCTTGGCTGTTATGCGTACTAACATTTGTCATGAAATGGCAGGCCATTAGGGGGTTGCTACTCGTAGTTGCGGTAGGGTTGGGGCAGATTCTAACTAGAAATGGTGGTCGCTACCGGTTATTCTCGGCATACTCGGCTCATTCGATTACGGTCGCCACATGAAAGGAACCACTATGGATCTTGCGATGGCATAGCGCCTCGTCGATCGCCGCAGAGCTGCCGGTCTTTCCCAGGAGGCTCTTGCTGCCCAGTTGGGCGTAAGCCGCCAAGCTGTCAGCAAATGGGAACGCAGCGAATCCTCGCCCGATACCGATAACCTTATTGCACTCGCCGCGCTGTATGGCGTGTCACTGGATGAGTTGCTATATGGGGAAGCGGCTAGCGATGTCGACACCTCGGCCGACGATGACGTTGACGCCAATAATTCAGGCGAGTCTGAAGGCGCCGAGTCTTCTACCGAGCACGTGGATCCTGACGGCAAGCCACTTGTCGACATTTCCCTTGCACGCGGCATTCACGTTGTCGACCCCAACAAAGGTGAAGAGGTTCATGTTGGTTGGAGCGGCATCCACGTGGCTAACGAGCGCAAGGGTGAAGAGGTCCATGTGGGGCCGGGCGGATTGCATATCGATACGCTAGAGGACGATGGACACAGCGTACATACCAATGCCGACGGCACCGTCACCATCGACGGCGAGACGTTTTCCAGCTGGAAAGAGGCACACGACAAGCTCGACCATCATGGCAAGCATTTCCACACCAAGATCGGTCGCGCATGGAACGAGTTTCCCTTTCCTGCACTTGTCGTCCTCGCCTATCTCGCGCTCGGCATCATCTGCGGCACGTGGGGTATGGGGCTCTTTCTGGTCTTTCTGATTCCCGTCTACGAGGCGATGGGCGACTTTATCGACCGACATCATCTCTCCAAGCTGATCGGCGTCGTCTATGCAACAGCCGCCATTGCCGGTTCCTCTATATGTGGCTTTGTTTGGCACAGCCCCATCCCGCATGGGTCATCCTCATCACGATTCCCTTCATAGAGGCACTCATGTGCTGGTGCCGAAAGCAATGGAAGCGCCGCAAACAAGCCTAAGCCGTTCCAACCCGTCAGCAATGCTTGGCCAACGCCGCTCGCCCCTTCCAAGTTGCGGTGAAATACGGACCGTTGAGGACCTTGGAGCGTCTAACAGTCCCGATTTCACCGCAACTCACGAATGGACAGGGCAATTCCAACACGGGAACTGGCATTTAACTCGCCGCATGCCAAGAAAAAGGCCGATTTACTACGATGAACTCGATGAGGCCGACCACACCCATCTTTTTCAAAAATCGGCAAGCTTTCTACCTGCGGTTTTACTTTCACCCTTTTCGGCATGGTCGAAGGCATTCGAATCATCGTAGTAATTAGGCGCATTTTGTAGCAAACGGTTCATTCAAGCTCGAACTCGAAGACCGATGGTCCCCTCATCCACGGCTGTGAGCGAAAATACCAAATAGAATAAAAATCGAATGGCTAAGTCTGTTTGGTGAACGGAGGCAATATGGGCGAGGTAACTGAAAGCGACTGGAAGCTGTTTAAAGAGCTGCTCCCAAAATGGCAAGAAAGCTATATGGAAATGCTCATCGGCCAGTACATCGAGATACTGAACGGTGGCAGTGAAGCGTCCAGTAGATTTTGGGCGTTAGAAGAGCGTATCAATAGGGACAAGCTGTCCTCAGGAGTGCTTGTGAACGATATTCGCCGCAGCACCATGCGTTATGAGATAGCCAACTTGCTTTCCGATAACGTTATCACGCTCGACGACCTTGACGGTTTCACCGAAGACATTAAGGGCTACGCACGACGTTGCATCGGTCGGCAAGAACGCTGAGCGACATGCGCATCCACAGCCGCTGTACTGCATAAACCGCCCCGCCAGATGCATATTTCGGCTGGGTGGTTGCTTTTTGCCCACGGGTACCCCAGGGGGCGGCGTGCAAATCCCGGAGTATTCAGCATCCCGGAGTCCGCGGGCGCGGGAATGGGTGCACAAAACCGCGTTGAAAGCCTTGATTATGAGCCCTCGGCACCTCAAGGATCGCTCATTTTTACAGTATGCGGCTCATGGCGCCTGCTTTTCGCCCAAAATCCAGTATGCAGGCACCCACGGCTGCTGAAAACTCCAAAAAATGCACGCTGCACCCCACTCTAGGCACCCGCAGCAAGAAGACGAATAGCCTCGGCCTCCCTAGTTACCGCAGGAGCCCCCCAGGGCTTACCTCCCAAATCTTTCCGCAGGACGGAAGGACCCCGCCGCGCGAAGCGCACGGCGGGGTCCTGACATGTCCGAGGACGATTTGGGAGGTAAGCCCTGGGGGCTCCGATGGGGGCGGTTCCAGCCGAGGCTATTCGTCGCCGAAGCTGATGCCCAACGCCTTGGCCTCGCGCACCAGATCACTCTGGGGGTCGACAAACTTGAGCTTGCCGGCGACATCCTCGAGCGGCATGTGGCACATTTTGCCGTCGCGCAGGGCAATCATGTAGCCAAACTCGCCACGCAGGCAGCCAAGCGCGGCCTCGACGCCGCACTGGGTCGCAAAGATGCGGTCCTGAGCGTCGGGCTGGCCACCGCGCTGCGTGTGACCGGGGATGGCGACGCGGGTCTCGCGACCGGTCTTGGCTTCGATCTCCTTGGCGATGTCGTACACGATTGACGGGCTCGTGCGCTCGGCGAGCTTCTTCTTGTACTCCTTCTTGGACAGTGCCGCGTCCTCTTTGGAGATGGCGCCCTCGGCGACGGCCACGATGGTAAAGCGGCTGCCGGTCTCCATGCGATGCTCAATGGTCTTGATGACGTTATCCATGTCGTAGGGAATCTCGGGAATCAAGATGACATCTGCGCCGCCCGCGACGCCGGCATACAGCGGGATCCAGCCAACCTTGTGGCCCATGATCTCGATAACGAACACGCGCCCGTGACTCGACGCGGTGGTGTGGATGTCGTCGATGCACTTGGTAGCGACGTCGATGGCGCTCGTAAAGCCAAACGTCAACTCGGTGCCCCAGGTGTCGTTATCGATGGTTTTGGGTAGGGCGATAACGTTGAGGCCCTCTTCGCGCAGGCGGTTGGCGGTCTTGGTGGAGCCGTTGCCGCCCAGCATAAACAGGCAGTCGAGCTGCAGCTTATGATAGGTGTGGACCATCGCCGGCACCTTCTCGACGCCGTCGGCCTCGGGAGTGTCCAGGCGCTTGAACGGCGTACGGCTCGTGCCCAGAATGGTGCCGCCGCGGGTGAGGATGCCGCTAAAATCGGCGGGAGTCATGACACGGAATCTGCTGTAGATAAGGCCCTGGTAGCCGTCCTCAAAACCATAGATCTCGATAGGCTCTTCGCTGTTGGTCATAAGCGTTTTGACAATGCCGCGCATGGTGGCGTTGAGTGCCTGGCAGTCGCCGCCACTGGTAAGAAGACCGATCCTAAGCATGATGAATCCTTCCGGGCAAGTTATAACATGCGCACAAGTTTACCTCCGCACACTGTTGATACGGGGTAAAACGTGTTAGCTCAAGCGTATGGAAATGTAAGCAACGTCAGGCGAGCGTAAGGCCGACGGGCCTGGCTCCTTACAGTGCGAAGGCGTCGACGTCGCCCCAGTGGCGGCGCAGCGTAATAGCGGCGGCGGGTTCGGTATTGTCAAAGACGACCGACCATTGCGTATTGCTGGTGATGTCTTCCGGATTGGGTTCTTGCGCTGCGGCGTGCAGGGCTTCCCAGACAATTGTTTCGTCCTGGGCACCGACATGGGCGTCAAGAACATCGGCGATTGCGACGGCGCGCTCTTTACCATGGCCCAGTTCGCCATTCTTTTGGTTGGGCAGCACTTCGTTGCCATAGCAGGCGTAGAAGTTCGTAACCTGGCGTACAGGAGTCGCTTTGAAAGCGCGGTCCGGATCGTGCGGATCCCACTCTGCTACGCGCGCGTCACCGGCGGCGTCGTTGATAAAGAAGTGGTAATCGCGTCCTGCCATGGCGTGCATGTCGTAGGCGGAAAGCAGGTCGACAGCTTCTTGCGTGGTGGCGGCACGGTCGAGCACCAGACGGATGGCGAGCGAGGTATTGATGACGGGACGTTGCGTGTCCTGGTCACAGGGCTTGGAATCCAGAGTGAGTACGGCAATGGACACGCCGCATTCGTTAACACCATCGAGCTGGGCAAACGGGCCCATCAACGCCGCGGCGCGTCCGGCGACGGAGTCAAGCGGAGTGTTATCGCCCAGGTTGTTAAGGGCGGCAAGCCCGATGGAAGCATAGCCGCCGCGTGGGTGATTGCGCACCAGCAGCGCCGAGGTGTCGTCCTTAAAGTCGTAATTGCGACCGGTGCGCACGCGGCCTTCGGCATCTACGGCGACAAAAGCGCTGCAGGCAAACTGGGGCGCCTGGACATGTGCCGGCACACCGGGCAGCACCTGCGCCACCACGGCATCGATGTAGGCCTGGTCGTCGCGCACGCCAGCGGCGATGATGCGATCGAGATCGTAGTCGTAGGCGATGTCGATTGCGTACAGGTCATAGCCATCCGCGTAGCCGGTCAAGCGTTTGAGCGACGCGGCGGACTTGATTTGCTTGTGGTAAACGATACCGGTGGCAGCGGCAAGGCCGACGGCGACTCCCGCGACACCGCAGGTGATGGCAATGTTACGTGGCTTCATGACGGCTCCTCTCGTCCTGTTAGCGCAATTGTCGCAAAAGGAGCGCGGGCATGATGGCTCAACTTGGTGAGTGGCGCGGAATTAAGCACGGAATGAAGAGTGTGGCGCTGGCGTGGCGGGGTATGCTGGAGGGGACCATCAACCCAGCGAAAGGGGAGAGCATGACGGATCAGGAAACGCCCGAGCGTGCGCATGTGACGGCCGACGATATCGAGGCTGCCAACGACCTTATCGACTTTATCGAGGCATGCCCCAGCATGTTCCATACGGCGGCGACCATTATGGCCGAGCTCGACGAGGCGGGCTTTACCTACCTGCCCGAGAACGCGGCGTGGGACATCGAGCCGGGCGGGCGTTATTACACGCAGCGCAACACCTCGAGCGTTGTCGCCTTTAAGGTGGGCGAGGACCTGGCCGCGACGTGGGGCGAGGACGGCGTTGCCGGTGACTATCATTTTCAGCTCACGGCGTCGCACAGCGATTCGCCGACGTTTAAGGTCAAGGCCGTGCCTGAGCTTGACGGCGCGGGCGAGACGCTGCGCCTGAACACCGAGGCCTACGGCGGCATGATCGACTACACCTGGTTCGATCGCCCGCTGGCGCTCGCGGGCCGCGTGTTGGTGCGTGAGGGCGACCGTATTGAGAGCCGTCTACTTGCCACCGAGCGCGAGGTCGCTATCATTCCGAGCCTTGCTATCCACATGAACCGCGGCGTTAACGAAGCCTTTGCTCCCAACCGAGCCGTCGACCTTTGCCCGCTTATCAGCGCCGGTGATCTTAAGCAGGGCGACTTTGATGCTCTGATCGCCGACGAGCTGGACGTTGAGCCCGAGCAGATTCTGGGCCGCGATCTGTTCCTGGTCAATCGTCAGGATGCGCGCATTTGGGGCTGGGCTGACGAGTTTATCTCGACGCCCAAGCTCGACGACCTGGCCTGCGCCTACACCTCGCTGCAGGCATTTTTGGGCGCCGAGAACGCGCACGATGTCTCGGTCTTCTGCTGCTTCGATAACGAGGAGGTTGGCTCCGAGACCAAGCAGGGCGCCATGTCGACGTTCTTGGCCGATGCGTTGCGACGCATTAACGGATCGCTGGGCTTTGACGACGAGTCGTACCATCGCGCACTTGCCGCCTCGATGCTCGTGAGCTGCGACAATGCACATGCTGTGCACCCCAACCACGCCGAGAAGTGCGACGCTCGCAATCAGGTTGTGCTCAACGGCGGCATCGTCATCAAGGAAGCCGCCAATCAGCACTACTGCACCGATGCCTTTAGCCGCGCAGTGTTCCAGGCCATCTGCGATGACGCTGACGTGCCCACGCAGGCCTTCGCCAACAAGAGCGATATGGCCGGCGGCTCCACGCTCGGCAATCTGTCCAATATACAGGCGAGCATGCATGCTGTGGACGTGGGCCTGCCGCAGCTTGCCATGCACTCGAGCTACGAGACCGGCGGCGTGCGCGACGTTATGTACGCTATCCGCGCCCTCACGGCCTTCTACGAGCGAAACCTAACCATCAACGGCGCCGAAAGCGTGGAGCTCTAAAACCTACCAAAAAGGGACAGGTTCATTTTGGCAGGTTTCATCTGGGCGAATGCAAAGGGTGAAACCGAACTAGATCTGTGATACGTGGCCGCCGAGGTGCAGTGTGCCTCGGCGGCTTTTTGTGTACAGAGCACGGCTAATGCTTATAAATGCTATACATGCTTTACGTATCTACCATAGAGTTTTATGATAGTTTTGAAGTATTAAGGAGGGGTCATGACCACAACAGCCGCTCAGATCAACGTGCGTCTCGATGCCGATCTTAAAAGGAGTGGGGACGCCGCTCTCTCCAGGGCCGGTATGACGCCGAGCCAAGCGGTGCGAGCGCTCTGGCAACTTGCAGCGTCGCTGGCCGATCGCCCCGGTGCGCTCGAGGATATCCTGCTGCCCAGTCGTGCCCGGGCGGAACAGCGCGAGCGCGAAAAGGCCGCCAAACGTAAGCTCGAGCTCATGGATCAGGGGTCGAAGCTGTTCGCTGCCGCTTGCCGTGAGTCGGGAATCGATATGGTCAAGGCTCAGCCATCGGACGACGAAGAGCTCAAACGGAATGCCTATGCGGATCGCTATGGCGAGGAGATGAGCTGGCTCTATGAGTGAGACTCCAAAGCGCATCTTGGTTGACACCAACGTGTGGCTCGATTATTTCATTCCCTCACGACGTGGTCGTTCGGTGGCGATTGAGTTTTTACGCGATGCATGCACGGCGCAGGTGGATTTGCTGTATGCGGCGACATCGTCCAAAGACCTGTTCTATTTGATTTCAAGCGAACATAAGGCATGGTATCGGCGAGAGCACGGTTCGCTTTCCCAGTATGCCGCTACGGCAGCGACTTCGCTTGCATGGGATTGTCTTAGCGTGCTTTCGCAGCTTGCCACGCCAGTGCCCTGTGACCTGAGCGATATATGGATGGCGAGCAGGCAGCGTGAGCTCCATAGCGATTACGAAGACGATTTAATCATTGCGGCAGCGATACGCGCCCAAGCAGATTTACTGGTCACCAACGATGTCAAGCTCTGTTCGCATGCGCCCGTCGCAGCAATGAGTGTAGAAGACGCAAAAAATTACTTAGCAACGCTCTAACAATTTGAAGACCCCACAGGTTGAGCAAAAGTCAGCGAGAGCCTGCCGTTTGAGCCAAGGTGCCGTGAAATGAAAAGGCGCTGACCTTCTGGTCGCGCCTTTGAAATTGAACGGCAGATTGGCCAAACGGCGGGCTCGCAGCGTCGACCGGTCCGCCGTTCGTTAGAACGGCGGAACCCATGGGGGTCGCAGCGTCGAGGGGTTCCGGCGTTTGGTAAAACGCCGGAACAATCAGTGCTCGATCCAGCAGCGAAGCGTCTCGCCGGCCTGCAGGTGATGCAGATTCTCCGCGGCAATGTCGACGACGTTGTTGAGGGTGGCGGCTAGATGGAACCAGCCAGAGACGTGCGGTGTGATGAGCATGTTGGGCGCATCCCACAGCGGGCTTGTGGCGGGCAGCGGCTCGGGGTCGGTGACGTCGACCGCGGCGCCGGCGAGATGTCCCGACTCCAGGGCGGCAACCAAGTCGTCGGCGACCACAAGGTCGCCGCGGCCGCCGTTGGCAAAGAAGGCACCCGGTTTCATCGCGGCGAAGAACTCGGCGTTCGCCAGGCCGCGGGTCTCGGGTGTGCTGGGCATAAAGGACGCGACAACGTCTGCCTCGGCCAGGCGCTCGGACAGGGCGTCCATGCCGTCCATGTCCTCAAACACAATGGGGTAGACGAGTGGATGGCGCTTGATGCCGCGGACGTGCGCGCCCATGTTGCGGCAGAGTGTGGCAAAGTGACCGCCGATATCGCCCGCGCCCAGCACCAGCACGTTGGCGTTTTTGAGCGAGGTAACCGGCCCCAAATCCTTCCAGCGATGCTCGCGCTGCAGATCGTGATAGCCGGGCAGACGCTTCATCATGGAAAGGACCATGGCAAACATGTGCTCGCTCACGGCCTGCCCGTAGGCGCCGATCGAGCAAGACAGCTTGGCTTCAGCCGGCACGGTGCCGGCGGCCAAGTAATCGTCATAGCCGGCGGTCTGCAATTGCAACAGCTGGAGATGCTCGCATGCCGTGAGCATGCCAGGGTCGATGTTGCCCAGGATCACGTCGGCATCGGCGACCTGTTCACGTGTGGCGGCGTCGGCGCTCGTGTAGATAAAGTCCTCGCCTGGAGCGCTCGACTCGAGGATCGCACGATGGCGGTCGTTGACAGGCAACAAAACCAGGATGTTCACAAGCAGTCATCTCCGCTCAGCCTGCCAAAAAAGGACAGGTTTATTTTGGCAGGTTTTATCAGGCAAAACGTTCAAATAAAACGCCGGATGCAAAGCGGGTTTGCCCGTCAGCATCCGGCGCATCTGCGGCTACCAGCTCAGCAGCTCGTAGCCGTCCTCGGTCACCACGAGCTGTACCTCGCACTGGGCCGAATCACTGCCGTCCTTGGTGCGCACGCACCAACCGTCGCCCTTGCTAATCTTGATGTCGGGTGCTCCGGCGTTGACCATGGGCTCGATGGTAAAGACCATGCCCGGAGCCATGATGGTGTCCACATCGGGCGCCTCGGTGGTAAAGCCCACAAACGGGTCCTCGTGGAACTCCTTGCCAATGCCGTGTCCGCCGTACTCGCGCACCACGCTAAAGCCGGCGTCCTCGACCGTCTTTTGAACGGCCTCGGCCATAACGGAGAGCGGTAGCCACGGCTTGACGGCCGCCAGGCCCGCCTCCACGCTGGCGCGGGTGACGTCGACCAGGCGCTGGCGCTCGGCAGAGACCTCGCCGATGCAGAACATGCGGCTCGAATCACTAAAGTAGCCGTCCAGGATCGTGGAGCAGTCGACGTTGATGATGTCGCCCTCGTGCAGCACGTCCGTATCGCAGGGGATACCGTGACAGACCACGTCGTTGATCGAGGTGCATACGCTCTTGGGGTAGCCCTCGTAGTTGAGGTCGGCCGGCGTGCCGCCGTGCTCGACGGTGTAGTCGTAGATCATCTGGTCGATCTGGTTGGTGGTCATGCCCGCGGCGATGTGCTCGCCTACGTAATCGAGCACGCCCACGTTGATGGCGGCCGAGCGCTTGATGCCCTCGATATCGGCGGGCGTCTTGTAGAGCGTGCGGGGCAGAACCTCCCAGCCCTCTTCCCACAAGCGCTCGAGGCGCTCATCAAAGGTGCTATGGCATTTCTTATATTTTTTGCCGCTGCCGCACCAGCAAGCGTCGTTGCGGCCGGGCACGGGTCCTTTGTCAAACATGGCTAACTTCCTTTCATCCGCAGCTAGTATAGCCCACCCACGCGTCTATAAAAGTTGCGGTGATATAGTTCCGATTTAAGCGGTTTAACAGCACAAATAGGAACTATATCACCGCAACTGATGGGGCGGGATGGCGAGTGATAGCTGCTGCGTGGTTTTGCTAGTAGCTCACCTGGCAGGGGATGCCGAGGGCGCGCACGCGTGCAGCAATCTTGTCGAGCACCTCGGGCGCCGCTTTAGCAAGGCCGGCGACCGGTGTTTCGCGCGCCACCGTGTAAATGGTCGCCTCCTGTGGGCGAATGCGCTCGAGCGCCGAGAGCCAAGGGCCAACGTACTCCTCGCCGGTGTTATCGAGAGACTTGCCCCGGTACTCACCGCTCAAAAACATCGTCTGGATAATGACATGACCGTTAAAGCTCGCGAACGTTTCGATCTGGTGCTCTACATCGTAGGGGCCAACGGGCTGGTCGAGCAGCTGGATAAAAGCCGGGTCGACCGTATCGAGCTTGAGGATGTTGTCGTCGACCATCATGAGCGCATCGTGTACCTGGGGACGGTCGGCGCGCGTGCCATTGGAAAGCACGGCAATCTTGGTGTTTGGGGCCAGCTCGTCGCGCAGCGCGACGGCGCCGGCGATGGCCTGCGGAAACTCCGGTGCGGCGGTGGGCTCGCCGTTGCCTGCGAAGGTGATTACATCGGGGAGCTCGCCCTCGGCTGCCATCTCGCGCAGCTTTACCTCGAGCGCGTCGAGTGCCACGGCAGCTATGTTGTACGGCTCATGGCAGGGGCGCTCAGCGTTGAGACCGTTTTCGCAGTAAATGCAGTCGAACGTGCAGATTTTGCCGCTGGCCGGCATCATGTTGACGCCGAGCGAAAGGCCCAGGCGACGGCTGCGAACGGGCCCAAAGATGGGGCTGGCATTTAAAAACGTAGACATAGGCATATGCTCCTTGGGACAGTTGAGCTTAAGCATAGCATCGGCCTTCATGTGGGTTGCGGGTTTGGGCGCTGTTGTTTAGGCAGAAACCTTGCAATCGGGCGAGTTTTCGAAACCCTGTCATGAAAGGGTGCGAGCTGGGTACAGTAGACGCATTCATGTACACACAAAATGACGCCATCTGACCAAGCCGCACCCCGGCACGGCCTGGTGGTGTTGACGATGGGAACACAGTATGGATTTTACGGTCGAGAATGCGGGCACTACGATCGCCTGCCGCGAGTATGCCGGCCCGGTTGTATCGTCCGACGCACCCGCCTTGGTTTGCGTGCACGGTGCCTGCGTCGACGGCGTCTTTTTTGACGCCATCGCCCGCGAGCTCGCCTGTGACTATCGCGTCATTACCTACGACCGGCGCGGTTGCGGCGAGAGCGGCGACGCTGCAGACGGACGCTACGACCTCGCCGTCCAGGCCGCGGACCTGCAGGCCGTTATCGAGCATATTGGCACTCCGGCAAACGTGCTCGCGCACAGTGCCGGTACGCTGGTGACGCTGGAGCTTCTCCGTGCAAACCCCACCATAATCTCGCGTGCGATTCTGCATGAACCCGCCGTGACGGATGAGGGTGCCGGTCTGGGCGCGGCCCCGGTTTTGCTCGAGATGATCGCCGCGGGAAAGGTCTCCAGGGCATTACGGGCCTTCCTGGGCGCCATCGGCGATTCGGACCCTGAGGCCCCCAAGTTAACCGAGGCAGAAGCCAAGCATGCCCTGCGCAACGGCCGCAGCTTCATGGCAAACGAATACGGGATTACTATGACCTGCGTTCCCGATTGGGATAGCGTCCGCGCGTCAAGAACGGTGGCCGCCGTGCTCCTGGGCGAGCTCTCGATTGGCACGCCTCGCGAGGCGGGCACAAGGGTGGCGGCTGAGCTTTTGGACTGTCCACTCGTAATGGTTCCCGGCGCGCACAACGGCCTGCGCGATCGCCCGGGAGCGGCTGCCCAGACTGTCCTTGGCATCCTGGGGCTCTAACACCCGCAATAGCCAAAGCAGACTTCACCCGCAAACGTTTCGGCCTTGTTAACAAATATGCTTAAAACCTCACGTCTGCGGCTTCAATCGCGCCGTCTGCCAACTCATAAAAATGTAACAGCATTCACGTGCTTACCTGCATCGGCAAGGTGTTACCCTTGTAACATTTGGAACCCACCGCTACCATGCGAAGCTATCGAAAGGGCCCCATATGCTCAATAATCACGAGGTCAATCTAACCGACGAGGAGGCTGCTACCGAGGTCGCCCGTGTCGCGAAGACCTACCCCGTGGTACGTTTGCTGTCGGCCGATCAGATTAAGAGCGAGCCTAACTGCCTGCTCGCCGGTGATCGCTGCCCTTGTTTGCGCCAGGCAAGTCTTGAGGCCTTGACAGATTCCGATGAGGTGTCGGAGCAACTGCTCAACGATGGCGTTGAGTACCGCGCCCATCTGCGCCCTCTGAAGGTCGAGGGCGAGCCTCATGTCCTGCTGATGGTGCGTCCGATCGATGGGCAAGAGGCTGCAAAAGAGGACCTTGTCTACACCGACGTGCTGACGAGCGTGCACAATCGCCGATATTACGAGGAAAAGCTCCGTAGCGCCCGCATGAATGCCGGCGTTGCGATGATCGACCTTGATGATTTTAAGGTCTTCAACGATACGTGTGGCCGTCATGCCGGCGACCTTGCGCTCGGTGCCGTGGCGACAGCCATGCGCAGCGGAATCCGTTCGACTGACGAGCTTGTGCGCTATGGCTGCGACAAGTTTGTGGTTGTCATGCCCAATATTCCCTCCGATGACTTCACCCGTCGCCTGCATCAGGTGTCCGATGCCGTTCGTTCCACGATTATTCCGGGCCATGAGTACGTGAGCTTGACGGCATGTGTTGGTGGCGTTCGCATTCATGGCGAGACGGTCGATGAGGGCGTTGGCCGCGCTGTCCAGTTACTGAGCCGCGCTAAGGCAAAAGCCGGTACGGTCGTGACAGATGCCGATTCCATCGAGGCCTTCCAAAGCGAAAAGCCTTTGGTACTTATTGTCGATGACTCCGAGATGAACCGAGTCATTCTCAGCGAGATGCTCAAGGACGAGTATTGCATCCTCGAGGCCGACAACGGTCGTACGGCGCTCGACATGGTCGACCGCTATGGTGATGAGTTGTCGCTCGTGCTGCTGGATATTGTCATGCCGGGCATAAGCGGCTTTGAGGTGCTGGCCGGTCTGTCGCGCCGATCGGTTAGTGACAATCTGCCTGTCATCATGATTTCGAGCGAAGATTCCGATGATATGGTTCTGCGCGCGTACGAGCTGGGCGCCTCGGACTATATCAACCGCCCGTTTGACTCCCGTGTCGTGCGCCGCCGTGTAAGCAACACCATCCGCCTATACGCCAAACAGCGCCGCCTGACGAGCCTGCTGTCCCAGCAGTACAACGAGCGTGTCAAGAACAGTCGCATGCTCATCGACATCATGGCTGGCGTCATGGAGCTTCGCAACGGCGAGAGCGGCAGGCACGTTACGAACATCGAAAAGCTGACCGAGCTGCTGCTTGGCTGTCTGGTCCAGCGTAGCGACACCATTTCCCTTGACAATGAGGAGCGCTCCACGATTGCCCTGGCTTCGGCGCTGCACGATATCGGCAAGATGTCGATTGACGATGCGATTCTCAACAAACCCGGGCGCCTTACGTCCGAGGAGTTCGAGATTATGAAGACGCATACCACGATCGGCGCCGACATGCTGCTTGAGCTGGGTAGCCATCACGCCGGCAATGCGCTTATGGAATATGCGTACCAGATTGCGCGTTGGCATCACGAGCGCTGGGACGGCAAGGGTTATCCCGATGGCCTTAAGGGCGACGAAATTCCCATTGCCGCACAGGTGGTTTCGGTGGCCGACGTGTACGATGCTCTGACGAGCGTGCGCGTGTACAAGGACGCTATCCCGCACAAGGAGGCAATTCAGATGATCCTGGACGGTAAGTGCGGCACCTTTAACCCGCTGCTGCTCGATTGTCTGCTTGAGGTGCAAGACCAAATTGCCGAGACGTTGGCACGCCCCGCCGACGTTGTCGCGTTTCCCACGATTTAGTTTGACCAAAGGAGTTTTTAATCCATGATTTCCATGCGTGAGGCGTATGAGAAGATCGGCGCCAATTATGATGACGCGTGCGCTCGGCTGATGGGCGAGGAAATGCTCGCCCGCTTTGCCCTCAAGTTTTTGGATGACGAGAGCATGGACAAGCTGGAGGCCGCCATGGCGGCGGGAGACGCCGAAGGTGCGTTTATGGCAGCGCACACGCTCAAGGGCGTGAGCCAGAACCTGGGATTCGATAATCTGTACGAGCCGGCGGTCGTGGTGACCGAGGCGCTGCGCGGCGCCGATGCCGTTGACGGCGCTCGCGAGGGGATGCATGCGCTGCAGCAGCAATATGCGGCTACGATGTCGGCCCTGCGCGAGACGGCCGAATAAGAGCTTGCGAGCCTTGGGCTGCGCGCCTGTCGCGTATAGGCAAAAGGGCGCCCCGTCGGACCATGTGGCCGGCGGGGCGCCCTTATCTGTTATGCGGTTCGCGAACTAGCGGGTCTGCTTTACCTTGGCCGCCGCCTCGACAAACGACTTCCACAGGTTAAAGTCGGTCTCGAGCGTCTGCCAGGTGTACTCGGGATGCCATTGCACACCCAGACAGAACGGCTGGCCTTCGACTTCGATGCACTCGGGAACGCCGTCGGTTGCCTTGGCGACCAAGCGCGTGCTCTTACCCAGACGATCGACGCAGCAGTGATGTGCGGAGTTGGTCTGGATCAGCCTGTGCCCGCCAACCGCGCGCTCCAGCAGCGAGCCCGGCACGACCTCGACAGGATGCACAGGGTCGTTGAGCACGTGGGTATGGCGCCACTGCGTGCGGCCCTCGCGCGCGCCCAGGCTCGGCACGTCCATGCACAGGGTGCCGCCGGTGGCGACGTTGAGCAGTTGCGTGCCGCGGCAGGTGGTAAAGAGCGGCTTTTTGGCACGGAGCACCTCGCTGACCAGCTTAAACTCAAAACTATCGCGGATCTCGCAGCAGAGGGTGGGGTCGTAGGGTCGATCATCGCCCCAACGTTTGGGATTGACATCGGGGCCGCCGGGAATGGAGATGCCGTCGGCGATATCGACGTAATGACGGATGACCTCAATGTCCTCGGTGATGGACATCTGCAGCGGCAGACCGCCGGCGGCAAGAATGGCGTCGACAAATACGCTCGCAATCTCCTCGTTGGGGGAGAGCGTCTCGCTCAAATAGGGCTTCGCTTCTTCCCAGCGTGGTGCTACCAGGATAAGCGGGCGGTCAGCGGGATCGACGTCGACGTGCGGAGTGTAGGACGATGAGGTGCGGGTTCCGATCATGGGTGCGGCTTTCGAATCCGGGTGGACATGGCACAGGGGTGGCGCGGGACAAACGTTACTGATGAATTTGCCCGCGTGGCAATTGGGCTAGTGGCCCTTAATGGAGTTGAGGAAGTCCTGGGCGCGCTTGGTCTTGGGGTGGTCGAAGAACTCGTCGGGTGTGCCGGTTTCCACGATCTGGCCGTCGGCCATAAACACGACGCGGTCGGCCACGCGGCGGGCGAAGTTCATCTCGTGCGTGATGACGATCATCGTCATGCCCTGCTGGGCCAGACGGACCATGACCTCGAGCACCTCGTTGATCATTTCGGGGTCAAGGGCGCTCGTGGGCTCGTCAAAAAGCATGGCCTTGGGTTGCATGGCAAGCGAACGTGCGATGGCTACACGCTGTTGCTGGCCGCCCGAGAGCTGTGCGGGCACCTTATCGGCCTGCTCGGCAACGCCCACGCGGCCCAGCAGGTCCATGGCGCGCTCACGAGCTTCCTCCTTGGAGACGCCCAGCACATCGACCGGTCCCAGCATGACGTTCTGCAGTACGGTCATATGTGCAAACAGGTTGAACTGCTGAAATACCATGCCCAACTCGGCACGCATGCGGGCAAGATCCTTGCCTTCCTGTGGCAGGGGCTCGCCCTCGATGAGGATCTCGCCTGAGTCGATGGTTTCCAGGCGATTGATGGTTCGGCACATGGTCGACTTGCCCGAGCCCGAGGGTCCGATCACAACGACGACCTCGCCGCGGTCGACCGAGAGATTGATGTCGTTGAGAACGTGCAGATCGCCGTAGTGCTTATCGACGTGCCTGAGCTCGATCAGCGGCTGATTGCCGGTGGAAGAGGTGCTCTGTGCCATGGTGCTCGGCTCCTTATGACTCGAAATGGTAAAGTGTTAGCGGATGATGGTCGCGCCGGTCTTGTGCGAAACGTAGACAGCGGCCTTGTTAATCGCGACGTTGATGAGGATGTAGATGACCGCGATAACCAGGTAGACCGACACGAGGGCGTCGTAGTTGGTAATGAGCACGCGGGCGTTTTGCATGAGGTCGGGGTAGCTCACCACGTAGGCGACGGTGGTGTCTTTGACTACGACCACGAGCTGCGAAATCAACGACGGAATGATAAATCGAATAGCCTGCGGCAATACGATTTTAAAGGTGATTTTAGCCTTGGAGAGACCGAGCGCCTGGGCCGCCTCGACCTGGCCACGCGGCACGGCGTTGACGCCGGCGCGGAAGATCTCGGCGAGTACGCCGGCTGCGGCGAGCGCGACGGGAAGCGTGAGCATCCAAAACGACGGTAGCGCGATCTTGTACTGGGGCAGCACCAAAAAGAAGAAGTAGATGAACAGCAGGCTCGGCACGCCGCGGAAGAAATCGGTGAGCACGCGGCAGACCAGCTGCAGCGGCTTGATGTCGCTGGTGCGGCCGAGCATAAGGCCTAAGCCCAGTACCAGCGCGATGGCGCCAGCGGTGAGTGCGACTTTAACGGTGCCCTCAAAGCCGGCAAGTAAGAACTTCCAGGTGGAGAGGTGCGTAAAGAAATACCAATAGTGGACCGAAAGCTGACCGGTCACATAAAAGCGCTGCAGTACCAAGGCGATGAGCGCCGCCACGGCAACCAATGAGATGGCGGTGCCGATGCGAATCTTGGCGCGCATCTTGGGGCCGGGAGCCTCGTAGAGCGCATCGCGCATGGTGAGCGCGGAGGTGGAATGCTTGCTCATCGGAGGATCCTCACCTTCTTATCAATGTAGTTGCCAATGTGGCTCACCACAAAGGCAGTGCCCAGGTAGCCGAGCGCCGAGATAAAGAACGCGGCGACGCCGCCGAGCGAGCGCGTGTTGATGTAGCTCACCACGCCGGTGAGCTCTTGCGGCTTAAGCGGCACCTGGCTGCCGAGCGCGGTGGTGAGCATGACGGCGATAAAGAGGTTGGTCATGGGCAGCACGCTCGAGCGCAGTGCCTGCGGAATCACGATCTTGGCGAGGATACGATTGAAGCTCATGCCGAGTGAACGTGCGGCTTCCACCTGGCCGACGCCGACGGTGTTGATGCCGCTCATAAAGTTCTCGGAGCCAAAGGCCGAGCCCAAAAGGACCGTGGCGACGATAACGCAGGTGCGGTAGGGCAGGACGACCTTGAGCGGCGGCAGCGCATAGACGACGATGATGAGCAGTGCGATGCCTGGGATGTTACGGAAGACCTGGACATACAGGTCGCCAAAGACGCGCAGCGGCTTGAGCGGCGACACGCGCATCACGGTGACGGCGACGGCCAGCACCATGGCGATGGCAAACGACTCAAGCGTCATGCCCCAGGTTGCTAGCAGCGCGTCGATATAGTTCTGGCCATAGAGCGACCAGAGCTCGGAGAGACTCATGCGGACCTCCCGCCGATAAGGAAAGGGGCTTCCGTGTGTACGGAAGCCCCGACAACTCTGTGAGGAAACAGTTTACCGCAATAAAGCGCATCGTGCGTTTCCATATGGTTTCGTTGCGGCCGTTACTAGGCTCGTTGCCTAGGCGCCGATCTCGGGCAGCTCGGGAACATTGGTGTCGCCCGTGCGGTCGCCGATGCAGATCTGCCACAGCTCGGTCCAGGTGCCGTCGTCCTCGATCTTCTTAAGGAAGTCGTTGACAAAGGCGACGCCGTCGGAATCGAGCGGCAGGCCGATGCCATAGGGCTCCTTGCTGCCGAAGGGCTTGCCGGCGATCTTGTACTTACCGGGCTCGCGGACCAGGGCGCTCTGCTGCATGTTGTTATCGATGACGTAGGCGTCAACGCGACCCTGCTGGAGTGCCTGACGGGCCTCCTCGTCGGTCTTGAACTCCTGCTGGCTGGCCTTGGGAGCGAACTCCTCCAGGATGGCGGGGCCGTTGGAGCCGGACTGGACGGCGACGTTCTTGTCGGCCAGGTCGTCGACGCTCTTGATGTCGTCGTTATCGGCGAGCACCAGGATGGCCTGCTGGGTGTAGTAGTAGGGACCAGCAAAGGAGACGAGCTTCTTGCGCTCGTCAGTGATGGTGTAGGTGGCAAAGACAGCGTCGACCTGGCCGTTCTGCAGAACGGACTCGCGCGTGTCCGAGGTCACCTGGGTGATCTCGACCTTGTTCTCGCCCAGAATGTAGTTGGACAGGAGCTGTGCGATACCGGCGTCGAAGCCGCGGGTCTGACCGTCTTTCTCGTTGAGGAGGGAGAAGAGCGTGGAGGTCTGAACGCCACCGATCTTAAAGACGCCGGCGTCCTTGACGGCCGTCGCCCAGGTGCTGGCGGCGATGGCGTCGTCATCGGCCTTGGGGCCGTCGTTGACGAGCTTGTCGAACGCCTTGGCATCGAGCGTGGCGGAAACCTCGGTATCCTCGGAGCCCTTGGAGGAGCCGGCGGCGGAACCCTTGTCGGCCTCGGCGCTGGTGTCAGAGCAGCCGGCAAGACCAAGGCCGGCGACGGTTGCGAAGGTGGCGGCAACGAAGCCGCGGCGGTCGAGAACGACCTGCTGGGAGAGGTTCTTGCTCATGGTAGAACACCTTTCTCAATAAAATCCCTAGCGGTTGAGTAGAGTTATACCCTATCGCGCTCAAATGGGTCAACACGAAATAACACAGAAACATACTTACCTTATGGGTTATTCTACCTACCAAAAAGGGACAGGTTTATTTTGGCAGGTTTTATCTGGGCAAACGTCGGTTATTGCTGCTGAGATAGCGCTTTTCGGACGGTCCGCCTCGCTGTTTTGTCTCAATCTGTAACAGGTAGACGAGGAAATGGGTTCTAGCTGTTACAGATCGAGATTTTCTCTTCAGGGGAATTCGAATGTCTCGATCTGTAACATCTGGACGGACAAAAGGTCTCTATCTGTTACAGATTGAGACAAAGGTCTGGGACTAAAATGTCTTATCTAGATCTGTAACAGCTGGACGAGGATTTATCCTCTAGATGTTACAGATTGAGATAATCGCGTCGCGAAAATAAAAACCTCCGCAGGGGTGCTTCCCTTGCGGAGGTTATTTACTCGTTGAGTAGCCTTACGGCTTCGGCGGCCATGTTCTCGACCGTCATGCCGTTCTGCGCGAGCAGCTCGTTGGGGTCGTAGCGGTCGGGGAAGCCCTTGGCGATGCCAAAGGTGCGCGTGCGCACAGGCGTGCAGGCCAAGTAGCACGCGACACGCTCGCCCCACCCACCGTCCAAGATGCCGTCCTCGAGGGTGACGACAACGCGATGCTCGGCGGCAAGGCTGTCGAGAAACTTGCGGTCAAGCTCGGTTGCAAAGCGCGGGTTGACGAGCGTGGCCTCGATGCCGTACTCGGCAGCCAAGCGGTTTGCCACGCGCTCGCCCAGTTTAAAGAAGTCGCCAAGCGCAAGCACGGCTACATCGCGGCCCTGACGCGCGACGTTGTAGCGCACGACGCTGTAATCGGCGCCCTCGGCGGGCGCCAGATCGGGACGGCTTACCAGGCCGATGCCCGGTACGCGGATTGCCACGGGATGCTCGCGGTGGTCGAGCGACCAGCTCAGCATGGACAGGTATTCTTCCATGCAGGCCGGTGCCAGGTAGCGTATGTTGGGAAGTCCGCCCAGCATGGAAATATCAAAGAACGAGAGGTGCGTCTCGGACGTTGTGCCAAAGACCGAAGCGCCAAACACCAGGATGGTTGCGGGGGCGTCGTTGAGGCACAGGTCGTGCCACAGTTCATCGTAGGCGCGCTGCAAAAACGTGCCGTATGCGCCAAAGACCGGCTTGGCGCCGGCGCTGGCGAGCGCGGTGGCAAAGGTGACGGCGTGCTCTTCGGCAATGCCCACGTCGACAAACTGCTTGCCTGCCGCGGCGCGAAGCTCGGGCGTAAAGCCCATGATATAGGGCGTGGCAGCCGTGATGGCGACAACCTGCGGGTCGTTCGCGATAGCGGCGTTGAGTGCCTCGCTCGTAATATCGGCATAGGTGCGCGGTGCGGGCTCGCTCGGGTGGCCCGGGCAAAGTTTGCGACCGGTTGCCATATCGAAGGGCCCCACATGATGCCAGTGCTCGGGGTCGCTCTGGGCTGGCTCAAAGCCCTTGCCCTTGGCGGTGGAGACGTGCAGCACGATGGGATGATCGATATCGCGCAGCTCCTGCAGCGTATCGACCAGCGCTTGGACATCGTTACCGGCGTCCAGGTAGCGATAGTCGAGCCCCAGCGCGCGGAAAACGTTGCGCTCGCAGGTGCCGTTGCTGGCGCGCAGCTCGGCCAGATTGCGATACAGACCACCGTGGTTTTCGGCAATGGACTGGTCGTTATCGTTGACGATAATGATCAAGTTGCTGTCGAGATCGGCGGCATTGTTAAAGCCCTCAAACGCCAGACCGCCCGAAAGCGAGCCGTCGCCAATAACGGTAATGACGTTATACGTGTCACCCGCCAGGTCGCGCGCGTGGGCAAGACCGCAGCCCAAGCTCACCGAGGTCGAGGTGTGACCCATGGCAAACAGGTCATGCTCGGACTCGTCGGGATTGGCAAAGCCAGAGGCCTCGCCATAACGCTCCGGATCGATATAGGTGTACGCGCGCCCGGTCAGCGCCTTGTGGGCGTAGGTCTGGTGCGACACGTCGAAGACAATTTTGTCGGTGGGGGAGTTAAACACGCGGTGGAGCGCGACCGTGAGCTCAACGACGCCCAGGTTGGGGGCAACGTGTCCGCCGACAGCGGCGGAGCTTTCGAGGATGGCGTGGCGAATCTCGTCGCAGAGCTGCGGGAGCTCGGCGCGATTAAGAGCCTTGACGTCCTCGGGCGTTGTCGTTTGCGTAAGCAGCATCGTTGTGGGTTACTCCATGCGAATCGAGCGCCGGCGCTCCCTCGGCCGGCACAATTGCACAGAACAGTCTCGCACATTTTGGCGTTTGATATGTGACGGCGGCGCGGTAATTCGCCAACTGGCGAGGCAAAACGTTTTGTCCGATGCCATACTGGTAGATTCGATGATGATTTTATTCAATGCGTGCAGGCCGTGGCTTGCCGCCGTGAGCCGCTGGAAGGAGGCAGCATGTCTGATGCCGTTCGTGCCGAGAAAATCGCGCACGAGGTCGACTATGCCGCCCACCAGCTGGCCCAGGCGGGCCGTCTGGGCCTGACGCGCGAGTTTATCCAGCATGGCGATGTGACGGTCTATGCACATGTGACCTCGGTGGCGCGGGCAAGTCTGTCCTTTGCCGAGCGCTTGGGCCGTGCTGGCATTTCGGTCGACCGTGCATCGCTGTTGCGCGGAGCCTTGTTACACGATTACTTTCTCTACGATTGGCATGACCCCGATCCGAGCCATCGACTGCACGGATTTCGGCATCCATTTTTTGCCCTGGCACGTGCCGAAGAGGATTTTGAGCTGACGCCGTGCGAACGGAATATTATCGCGCGACATATGTTTCCGCTGGTGCCAGTGCCGCCGACGTGTCGCGAGGCATGGATTGTGTGCCTGGCTGATAAGTGGTGCGCACTGTGCGAGACGGTCGCCGGCCGTCTGCCGCGCAAAGACGGCGTGAACGATTTGAACGAGGGCTCGAGTGACGGCTCGAGTAAAGCATCGAGCGAAAAGAGGAGAGGGTAGACGGTGGGGACCGCGATTGATATGGCATTTGGCGGCGCGACGCTTGCCGCCTGTCCACTCTCGGCACTGGTACTCTCGTTTGCCTTTTACGGGTTTTGCGGCTGGGCATGGGAGTCGACAGTATGCGCCATGCTTAACCAAGGACGCTTCGCCAACAGCGGATTCTTGCTGGGGCCGTGTTGTCCTATCTATGGTGTGGGCGGCATAGCCTGCTGGCTTTTGCTGCGCGGGATTCCGGATGCCTCGGGCCAGTTTGTCGCGGCGGCGCTTGTATGCAGCGTAATCGAGTACAGTGTGGGCCTCCTATTGGAAAAGACAACAGGCGCTCGCTTTTGGGATTACTCGCACCTGCCGTTTAATTTGCATGGACGCATCTGTCTGTACTGGGCCTGCGCGTTTGGCCTGGGTGCGCTGTGCATTTGCCGTTTAGTGGAGCCGGCATTGCTGGGGCTGCTCGGCCATCTGCCGGTGCTGATTGTGCGGCTGGCGGCCTTTATCGTCGCGGTCGCGATGATGGTCGATGCGGCGTGCTCTTTGGCCAGCTGGCGCCGTTTGTCCGATCAGCTGGAGCGTGTGCGCGCCGACCTTGCCGACCGCATCAACGAGTCGCTTGCCGATGCGTCTGACTCCATGCTAGAACGTATTCCCGATTCGGCGATCGACTCGGTGACGCAGACGCATATCCGCAGCCGTGCCGTTAACGCGTGGCTGGCCGAGCTGGGCGATGCAACGCTCGATGCCCTGCGTGAGAAGGCTTCGATGCCGACGTTTATCTCGGACGGCGCTCATGGCCTGGCACTTGCCGCCCGCCGCGTGGCCGATGCCGCGCCGAGCGTGCCCCATCCGTCGCTCGCCCGTCTCCGTGCCGGCAGGCGCGCGAGCCGTCCGGTGCCGAGTGTGTCGCTCAGTCGTCGCGACCTGCGCTTCTTCAATGCCTTCCCGCGTCTGCGCATCAATTGCTACGAAGGTGTCATTCGAGCAACTAATCTCCGCGACCGCGCGCACGAGCTGTTTCGGCGCTAAGAGCTGGAGTCGTAGAGGCGCCTTGCAGGTGCGTGTTTCCTAGGGAAGTCACCTTATCGCTCTGCCCAATCGTGATTCCCCTAGGGAAAACACGCTACTGCCGTCGCTGACTGTGATTCCCTTAGGGAAAACACGCTAAAGAGCTCCTAGCCGTGTTTCCCCTAGGGGAATCACGTTTGAACTGAGGCTACGAGGTATCATCGATGCCAGAGGGCCTAGAGAGGGCAAGGAAACTGCCGCCTGCACCTCGATGACAACCGTTCACCGAGCGACGTAGTTGTGGTGCGCGCCGGGATGACGTCTTTGACCTGCGGCGTCAAGCAGTACGTCAAGCTTTTGGTCAGTTAATGGCAAGAGATTGGCAAGGTGCCTTTTGGCTATGCTGCCTCTATTGGGAGGTGGCTTTCGTGAGGAATACCAGCGCACGGCAAAGGATTGAAGAACAGCTTGATGGGGCGGAGCGCTTGCAGCGTTGTCTAGTGCCCAAAACCAGGGCGGATCGCGAAGCGCTTCGTCGCGCCGTAGCGGCAGGGGTGGCCGTGCGTCCGTTTAGCGGGATGTTCATGCGCGCCTCCACGTGGGATGCGCTCAAGACGAGTCCGCGCGTTCGTTGGCGCTATGTTCAAAATACGTTTCTCGACGAGCACCCTGACGAGGCCGTCTGTTCCTTTTCTGCTGCGCTTGACCATGGACTTTGGGTTTCGAAGAAATATCTGGACACAATTCATCTTGTAGCTAGCGGGCGCTCGCATGGTAGGTGCGGTACGGGAATCCATCGGCATGAGTGCCCTCTAAATGAGATCGAGCTAAACGGCACCGTGAAACGAACGACGCTAGAACGGACGGTGCTCGACTGCTCACTTGTTGCTTCTTTTGAAGACGGTTTGGCTATAGCTGATAGCGCCCTGCGGTTCTGCAAGCTCGATATCCAAAAGTATCGCGACTATGTTGAAGCGTTGGCGCGATGTCGCTCTGGGGCCTTGTGCGCTGAGATGGTAGCGCGCTATGCCGATGGCGCTTCGGAGAGCGGCGGTGAATCCATCGTGCGCGGATTGATTGTCGCGCTGGGTTACCTTCCTCCGACCATGTTGCAAGCCGAGTTTGTTGACCCGATCGATGGCGGTGCGATTCGTGCCGATATGTACTACGAGTTGCCGAATGGGCTTCGCTTAATTATTGAGGTCGATGGTTTTGGTAAATACGTTGGCGCGGACGGCCTGGGAAAAGAGATGCAAAGGCGTTTGGTTGCAGAGCGTCAACGAGAGTCGCACATTACGGCTCTGGGCATTCCGATCATGAGGGTGCAATTTAGCCGCGTGTACGAGGACGGTTATCTCGAACACCTACTGAGGCGTTTCGGTGTGCCAAAAGTCGCTCCTCATATGTAGCGTTGGGCAGTGGAGGAGATGTTGATAAGGGTTGTTTTGCATGGTATGGCTTTTGATATGGTCGTCAGCTTCTTAAGGGGGCGTTACCCTGCTCCGCCCAGTTGTGATCTCCCTAGGGAAAACACGCTACTGCCGACGCCGACTGTGATTCCCCTAGGGAAAACACGCTAAAGAGCGCCTAGCCGTGATTTCCCTAGGGGAATCACGGACGAATCTGATGCGGAGTCTGCCTTGGGACTGCCTTGCCTCTGCATATAGCTGATTTGAAATGCGGGCATAGATGGCCTCCTGTCGTCCTTGCGTTTCCCATTGGTTTCGCGACCGTTGCCGCGCCGTTTCCAAGATTGCGGCACCGTTTCCATTCGACAACGCAGCGTTTAACAACGCTGTATCTGGTCTACACCAGTTTCCCCTCGGCCGCATTATGGGCGCCGACAACGTTCATGCGATCAAGGGGGAGCGAATGTACGATACGGGATCGACAACGTTTATGCTCATCTGCACCATGCTCGTGTTTTTAATGACACCGGGTCTGGCGTTTTTCTATGGCGGCCTGTCCAGGCGCAAAAATGTCATCAACACCATGCTCATGTGCTTCGGCGCCATTGGCCTGGTTGGTGTGCTGTGGATTGTTGCCGGCTGGTCGCTGGCCTACGGCGGCGACGGTTCCAGCCCGTTTATTGGAGGCCTTGACCAGCTGCTGTGCCTGCCGGTGCTCAACCAGGTGCTGCAGGCGGCCGAGGGCAATGCCGCGGACGGCGCCGTCTATCCTCAGATCATCAACATCGCCTTTCAGATGGCGTTTGCCATGATCACGGCTGCTATCGTCACGGGCAGCCTGGCCGGCCGCGTTAAGTTTGGCGCCATGACGGCCTTCCTGGGCATTTGGCTGCTTGTGGTCTATGCGCCGCTTACCCACATGGTTTGGGGCGGCGATGGCTCCTTTATCGGCGACGTCATCGGCGCACTCGACTTTGCCGGCGGCGACGTAGTACACATTTCGTCCGGTCTGACGGGCCTGATTCTCTGCTTAATGCTTGGCCGTCGTCGCGGTTTTGGCATGGTGAGCTACCGTCCGCATAACGTGCCGTTTGTGGCGCTGGGCGCCGGTCTGCTTTGGTTTGGCTGGTTTGGCTTTAACGGCGGCAGCGAGTTTAAGGCCGACGCCGTGGCGGCGCTCGCCATCCTCAACACCGTGACGGCCAGCGCGGCGGGTATGGTCTCGTGGCTTGCCGTCGAGCGCGTGCGCACCGGTCGCCCCACGCTGGTGGGCGCCAGCACCGGTCTGGTTGCGGGCCTTGTGGTGGTCACGCCCGGCGCAGGCTTTGTCGAGCCGTGGGCAGCGCTGGTTATGGGTTTGATTGTATCGCCCGTCTGCTACTTGGCCATCAGCCATCTAAAGACCAAGTTCGGCTACGACGATGCGCTCGACGCGTTCGGTTGCCACGGTATCGGCGGCATCTTGGGCGGCGTGCTCACAGGCCTGTTCTGCGTGCCGGAGCTCTCGTGGACCGGTAAAGGTGGCCTGTTCTACACGGGTGACGTGTCGCTGCTCATCTCGCAGATTTTGGGCATTGTGGTGACGGTTGCTATTGTGCTGGTGCTCGACTTGGTGATCGCCACGGTGGTCAAGGCGCTGTTCCACGGCAGCCTGCGCGTGGACGAGGCTGACGAGGCGCTGGGCCTGGATGCGAGTCAGCACGGCGAGAGCGCATATCCTTCGTTTAGTGGTCTGGACTAGCGGTTTCTAACGTTCTGTCAGACCAACTCTTAAAGAGAGGAATTTACTATGAAAAAGATCACGGCTATCGTGCGCCAGGAAAAGCTTGAGGTTCTTAAAGATGCGCTGTTTGCTGCCGATGTTCGCGGTATGACTATCAACCAGGTGCAGGGTTGCGGCGCACAGCATGGCTGGAAGGAATACGTGCGCGGCAACGAGCTGCTTGTCAACACGATTCCTAAGGTGCAGTTCACGCTCATTTGCGCCGACGAGCACGTCGACGGCATTGTCGACATCATCTGCAATGCCGCTCGCACCGGTGCCGTTGGAGACGGCAAGATTTGGGTCGAGCCGGTCGAAGAAGTCATCCGCATCCGTACCGGCGAACACGGCCCTTCTGCGGTGTAGGACAATCTTTCGCCTGACGGGTGCGCCTCTCTTGGGGCGCGCTCATTCTCGTCTACAATATCGTGCAGACGAAGGAGAGGCATGCCCATGATCAAGATGTTTGCGAGTGACTTAGACGGAACGCTGCTGAACGCCCTGCACGAGGCAGACGGGACCATCCGCCGTGCCATTCGTGAGCTGACCGAGGCCGGCCTGCATGTGGTTCCCGCGACCGGGCGCTCGACGTTGCCGATTGGTGAACATGGCTTTACAGGTCTGGCACTCGACGCCTGCTGCTCCAACGGATCCATCGTGCGCGACAGTCATGGCGAGGTGCTCAAGACCTGGACCATCGACCCGCAGATTACCGAGGAGCTGCTCAAGGAGTTTCCGGATATCTGTTTTGACTGCTCCACACCCGATGGCATGTTTTCGAGCGGATCGTTCGAGATGCACCAGGCGGGCTTTAAAAAGGACAGCCCTATCAAGCGCGTCGTGATGCGCGGTATGCGTGCACGCGGCGGGTATCACGAGGAGCAGTATTTCGACCAGTTGATCGGTGACATCCTGCGCCACGATGTGTGCAAGATCAACTGCCGCGTGACCTCGCCCGAGCTGGAGCGCGACCTTAAAGCATATTTGGCCGAGCGATCGGACCGCGTGGTCAACGCGCCGTTCGATCCGGTGATGTTCGAGATCACGGACGTGGCGTGCAACAAGGGCGAGAGCGTGGCTTGGCTGGCGGGCTACTACGGTATTGCCGAGGACGAGGTCGCGGTCTACGGCGACGGCGGCAACGACATCGCCATGCTCAAGCGTTTCCGTCACAGCTACGCGACCAAAAACGCTAGCGATGCAGCTAAGGCCGCCGCGAGCGCAACTATCGGCAGCTGCATGGCCCATGCCGTTCCCAAACACATGCTCGCCACCATGCGCAAGCAAAACTCCCGCACCGTCATCGAATAATGTGGCAAAGGGACTGCCACTTTGTCACATTCCGGGGTTCTCGACTAGCCAGTGCTCGTAGGCGCGCTGCATGACCTCGGTTTTATCGGCTTTTTTGCGGCAGCCCTTCTGCTCCTCGATGGCCAGCTCATAGGTATCGCTCTGCTCAAAAGCGCTGGTATCCCAAGCACCGTGTTCAATGCGCGACCATACGGCATCGATGAGCTGCTCGAGTTCGGCAATGTCAACGGCGTTGGCGGTTGCCGCGAACGGCGGGCGAAGCTCGCCCGTCGTCTTGTCGGGTTCTACATAGTAGTCGCCCATGGAGGTGACGGTGTAGCCATAAAACTCGGGTGACGCTTCGACCAGCAGTTTGTAAAACTTGAGCTGACGATGGTAGCCTGCAGGGATTTCTTTGCCAAAGCCAGTCTTGTAGTCGACGATCTGCACCGTCTTAGCTGCATCGTCAACGAGGAGCAGGTCAAGAAAACCAAAGAGTGGAGTTCCACTGGCAGTTAGACACTGCATGTTCGCTTCCGTGATGCAACGGTAGCCACGTACGTGCTCGACAAGCCAAGGGACGAATGCATGACAAATGCGTTCGAAGCGGTCCGAATAGCGACGGACGTCCTCGGGGGCAAAATCGAGCCACGAAATCTGCTGGCGATACTCGGCCTCAATTGTCTCAATTGCCGCCGCGCCATCGGTTGCCATCCGATTAACGATTTCTTCGAACATCGCGTGAACGATAGTGCCGAATTCGGTTTGGATCGTGGGCGCAGTGGGCAGGCGCACAATCTGCTTCTCAGGGAAGTGCTGGCTATTTGCACACCCAGGCTCGTAGGTCACAAAGTTGTTGAGTGCCGTGGCAGAGAGGTGTTTTACGTCGGTGTGAGGTTCCAAAAGCGCACGGAGCTCGGGCGTATCAAACACGTAGTTGTCGCGCCATTCGGTTTCGATGGCGGCACTGAGCTGGTCCGCTTCAGCAGAAACCTCGCAAGAGTCGATAAGCCCCGTGAGCTCCTGCAGCGCCGATCCGCCGGCGCGGTACAGCTCGAGGTGCCGCTTAGCGCGTGTGATGGCTACAAACAGCAGACGGCGCGCATCGTCGTCATCCTTTTCGTCGCGAATAAGCAGGTTGGACGGGTACAAGCTCATGCCGCCAGCACCTTTGTGCCAGGTGGAGTCGTCGGCGTCGAGCAGGTAGACGCAATCGAACTGCAGACCTTTCGAACTGTGAGCGCTAGTAAGGCGAACGGCTCCCGGTGTGCCAAGATCGATCGATGCGTCGATGCTCACGTCAAACTTTTGCGCGGCGTCGAGTTTGTCGACAATATCGGGCAGGCGAAGTGTGCGTCCCATGCGGCGCGCGTCGCCCATTTCACCCTCAGCAAAGGTGAGCAGGGCGCGGATGCCGGCATTGAATTCGGCGGCGCCCAGCGGATCCTGTTTTTTATGATCCTGATAATAGTCAAGGCTGCGTTTGGCAATCTTAAAGAGCAACGCTTTGACCGGGGAGGCGCCGGCCTCGGCCGCCCACTGCATAAGGTCGTCGTACAGCTCTTTGACGCGGGCGCTATTACTCTCGCACATGGCGGTCATCCAGTCGCCGCGATGCTCGCGCTTGGCGCTGAGCGCAAACGTCACGGACGATGGATGGTCGCCGCCCAGCTCGGCGGCACAGACAATCTGCGGAAGATAGCTACAGGCGAGCTCTTTCTGCCCGCGAGCAAGTGCGGTAACGCAGCGCAACAGTGCCAGCATCGTCTGCATACGCTCGGAAGCAAAGAGATTCTGCCGCTCGCGATAGGAGAACGGCACTTTTTTCTTAACGAGGAAGGGGATAAGCGAGCGCAATGCGGCGTGTTTGGCAGAGATGACTGCAATTCCTTCATTGGGATCTTCGCATTTATCGAGATAGTGATCATCAAGCCGCTGCTTAATGCTCGCAGCGACAGCGGCGTATTCCTCGGCTTTGCCGCCGAAGACGTTCTCACTAAAGTCGACCTGATCACCCTGAGGCTTGGAGGCTTCGATTGACTTATTCGAGCTGGCGTCGAGGCGATATTCAATTTGGCGTGCGATAGCTTGACCAAGCTCAACGATGGCGGGCGTGGAGCGATAGTTGGTCTTGAGCACGATGCTCCGGGGCGAAAACTCGGCCGCAAACTGGTTGGCACATTCGATCGTGGCGCCCTGAAAACGCATGATGGCCTGATCGTCATCGCCGACGGCCATGATATTGGGCGCATCAACGCCGTCGCAGAGCAGCTCGATGATGCGCATCTGGGCGCCATTGGTGTCCTGAAACTCGTCAACCTGGATATAGGTATAGGTGTCCTGGAGCACTTGACGTAGCGCATCGTTGTGTTCGACGGCGTTAACAAAGTCGCCGATCATATCGTCGTAATCGTAGAGATGGTGCTGGTCAAGCTCGCTCTGGTAGCTACGCGCGACGTCGCAAGCGGTCTTAAGTCGCTCGCTCTGCTCCGCAATCTTAAAGGTGCGTCCCTGAGAGTTGCTGCCTCCAAAGAAGGCATCGCGCACCTTGGTGTATCCCGACGACTTTCCCTTCTCGTCAATAAGTTCGGTGCGGCGAACGGTGTCGCGCAACTCAAGAATGTACGGCACGTACGTACCGGCGGGACAGTCGATCGGGCGGGTGAGCGATGTGGGCGCCATGCCGCAGGCACGCTCGACCTCTTCCTCAAAGCGTTCGGCCAACGCGGCGCTTGCCCTTTCGCAGGCGAGCGTAAGCAGCTCGGAATGCTCGGTGAGCCAGGCAGCGGCGTCGATATTCTGCTGCGCGATGGCGCCCAGCGTGTCGTAGTCCAGGCCACTGCGTTTGATTTTGGAGACAAAGCCAATCATCTTGCCGATGTTTTGCGCGGGCATATCGGGCGACCCTCCGCCCAGGGGCGACCCAAAGGGAAGCGATTTGAGCAGCCGATCAAAAATCTCTTGCTGGTGCAGGCTAGTAACAAGCGTGTCGGTCGATGGGCGCATGAAGTACTCGGGATAGCGCGACCTGATGCTGCTTGCAAATCCGTGAAACGTGCTGACTTCGATGCCGTAGGCGTCGCGCCCAATGAGCTCAATCAGGCGTTTGCGCATGGCTTCCGCGCCCGCCTCGGTATAGGTAAGACAGAGGATGTTGCGCGGGGCGACATCGCACTTGGCCAGGATGTTCGCCGCGCGCAGGCTCAGTAGCTGCGTCTTGCCGGTGCCGGGACCGGCAATGACGAGCAGCGGGCCATCTAGGCATTCGACGGCCTCGCGCTGTTCGGGGTTCAGGCGTTTAGACGATTCATCGAATTTGGGGGTCGTATCCATGAAATATTACCTGTCTTCCTGGTAAAGTGCCCGAGTGTCGTCGAGATATTTGAGATACGTATCGATGGCGCTTTGGGGCTGAACGATCTTAATGAACGTGCTGAGTTGCAGCAGCCAGCCAAAGAACTGCGGCGACAACGGAGCTTTGACGGTCGCCAGCAAGCGCCCATCCTGGTTTTCAAACACAACGGCGTCGAGCCCGAACTTGTCGATGAGCGGGTTCATCGCACGGTCATCGAGTTCCAGTACCACAGCGGTCTTGTCCGCCGCATACACGCCAAATGATGGTGAGACGTGATCTTCGAGCACATAGCCGGCAATGCGCGGATCCTTGGTTGAGGGCTCTTCGGATACTGCAACATCGAGCATGCGGTCGACGCGATAAGGTGTGAACGGCTGATGACCCGAGCCGGCATTAGCCCATTTATCTCTAAATCCAATCATGTAATAGAGTTCGTCGGAGTAGATAAGGCGCACAGGCGTGAGCTCGTAGGTCTTTCCGTCATGATTAAGAGCCTTTTGCTTGGCGGCGTCGTAGTGGAAGTAACGAAACCGAATTTTGCGTTTTTCGCGCATGGCCTGCTGAATCAAGTCGATGTTGAGCAGAGCATCGGAGTTTCGCATCTTCACGCGCGAAGGTACGTCGACACGCTTGTGCATCAGCTCGCGTTCGCCCAGGCTGGCGAGGCTCTGCAGCTTGCCGATGAGGTGGTCGGTCAACTCATCGGTCAAAAACGGCGAACTCTGCACGGCGTCAACAAGCATGATGAGTTCTTGCAGGTCGAGCGGGCGCGAGGCCAACGCCCATTCCTTGCCACTGCGCTGGTCGATGTTGAGCCCAAAGTCGCGAAGCGTTTGCAGGTCGCGATAGATGGCCTTGCGTTCGGCCTCGAGGTCGTGATAGGCGAGCTCTTCGATGATCTGCTGCGTTGTGAGCCCGTGCGTGCTGTCGGTCTTTTCCATCAAGGTTTTAAGCAGGAACAGAAGCCTGAGCTTTTGATTTGGTCTGTTCGCCACGTTGTCTCCTTTCGCCGGCAGGGTATCAGCCGGAGATGCAAAACAAGACCCGTTATTGGGACTCATTGTAGCCCGCGCGACCGTAGTATTCGCAGCAATGAGAGTCCGAATAGGGCGAAAGGTGGTTAAACGGAAATCGGCGGTTTGGCTGGCTGGTGTGACATGCGCTCTGTTGGCTTGGGGCCGGTTCCGGTTTACAAGGATCAGAACAGGAGAAATGCGATGGCGGACATCAAGGTCTTTGCCGAGAATCTTGAGGATTCAACCAAGGAGCAGATCGAGGAGATTTCCAGCTGCCCGGCGTTTGAAGGCGCCAAGATCCGCATCATGCCCGATGCCCATAAGGGCAAGGGCTGCGTGATTGGCTTTACGGCAAACTTGGGCGACAAGGTGATTCCCAACCTGGTGGGGGTCGACATCGGATGCGGGATGTACTGTGTGCCGCTTGCGGAAACCATCGCGCGCGACGACCTCATTCAGTTCAATCGCGATGTGAAGCGCGCGGTGCCTACGGGCTTTAGCCTTCATCGCGATCCTGCCTGCGTACTCGCGGACTTTGACATGGAGTCGCGTGATTGGCTGCAGGATAAACGCAAGGTTGAGCGCTCTATGGGTACGTTGGGCGGTGGCAACCACTTCATTGAACTCGACGAGGACGAGGACGGGCGCCAATACCTTGTCGTGCACACCGGCTCGCGCAACATGGGCAAGCAGACGGCGGAGCACCATCAGGCGCTGGCGCAGAAGACGTGCACGGCAGATATCCCCGACGAGCTTAAGTATCTCGTGGGAGATCTTTCTGCCGAGTATCTCGTCGATATGCATAACTGCCAGCGCTTCTCGAATCAGAACCGCAAGGCGATTGTCGCACAGATTGTTGAGCGTACGGGGATTCGACTCGACGGAGACGGCTTTACCACCATGCACAACTACATCTCGGAAGGCGGCATGATTCGCAAGGGCGCCATTAGCGCTCATGCGGGCGAGATGGTGCTGATTCCGTTCAACATGCGCGACGGTGCCGTTATTGCGCGCGGCAAGGGAAACGAGGACTGGAACTGCTCGGCGCCGCACGGGACGGGTCGCGCGATGAGCCGCACCAAAGCGTTCCAAACGCTCGATACCAAGGTGTTCGTTGACGAGATGCGCGAGGCCGGCGTCTACTGTCCAAGCGCATGTGAGACGACGCTCGACGAATCTCCCGAAGCGTATAAACCTGCAGATGATGTACTGAGGCTCATGGACCCGACGGTCGATGTTATTCACCGACTCAAGCCGATTTGGAATTTTAAGGCTACTGGTAAGCGCGGTAGGCGTTAGGAGGATTGCGATGACGCTAAAGATGGACTCCAGGGACGACCGAATTGGCCGTTCTGTGAGTATGGGCGAGCTGATGAGCTTCCCGGGCGTGATGCCGCCGTTCGCTAATCGGTGCGGCGGGAATCGTGGAGAGCGTGATGATGAGGGTTTTGACCTCAGTGGTTTTCACAATCGGGTGGTTTCTGGACTCGACCGTGGTGTGGAGGCGTCGGTGCTTGAAGCCCCGCGAGTGTTGAAGACCGGTATACCGGTCGATGATGCCCTAGATGGCGGCGTTGGGCTGGGCAAGCTCAGCGTGATCGGCGGCGCGCATGAAGACGTTTCCAACGCGCTGGTGCATGCGGCCTTGCGCCTGAGTGAGCAATGCGCCGTGCTCTACGTGCCGATTTGGGAGCGTGAAGAGGACGCGATCGCCCGGCTTATTCGCGCTGAGATGGATGACAAGGTGTCAGATGATCCTGAGGAACAACAGGTTGAGACAATCCGCGCAACGATGCGCCTAAAACAGCGAAACCTAGGCATTTTTGTCGAGGACAACATGACCATGGACCTTTTAACGAGCTGGTTGCTCGGCGATCAAACGTGGGACAGAGCAGTGCTAGAGAACATCGTGGTCGTAATCGACGGACTCGAAATACTCGACGACAACCGCCCGATAAACGCTGCCCTGCGCGACTTACGCAACATGCTCAGCCCAACATCCGCCATCCTAGCGGGTTGCTTCGCGGCGGAGGGCCGAGAAGACGACGAAACGTTCGCGGAGACCCACTGCAATGCAGACGCTTTAGTCTGCATACTTCATGGGGATTAGGCCGACAAAGACGACGTAAAGCTCATTTATAGGCGTGTTCTCAGTTGGAGCTCAATGCGGCGACGGTTTGGCCCCGAGACACGTGTGCCTCGGGGGTCATTTTGTTATTAGGGGATGGAAAACTGTATTCAACGCAGGAGGCGTAACCATCGATGCGATCCGCGACCATCTGGACTAGGGACAGGGTGATAGGGCAATGATTGCGTTCGTGCAAAACTCTTGCAGCTTTGAACCGTTGCGTCCAATGTCCGAAGAGCCCCTTGCGCCCAATTTGACCTGCTGCAGCCAAGCCTGTGAAAAGCGTTTCAGCACATAGTTATTAATCCGCAGGGGCCTGTTGCCTGCAAAACCACACCGCTAGTCTAAATGTTGCCTGTTGGGAAGGCCGGGCGAATTAGCCTTGTATCGTAGGACGTTTGAGATGCTGAAGTATCGAAAGGAATGCTGCAATGAGTTGGGAAAATGTTGAAATTAACAGAGAAAAGCTAATGGATGTTAAGGGAGTGCTTCAGTTATCGGCGGATTTCTCTCCAATCATTCAGAACCAGATGTTCGATGTCGATATGCATGGATTCCCAGTCTTTACAGATAAGAACATAGCATTATTGAATATGTTGTTTGACAACGATGTCGCGTATGCCAAGGTCACAGAGTCTAGCTATGAAGAAGAAATGAAACTTATATTTGAAGGGATGTTCGATTCGACTTCTCGAGAGGCGCAGCAAACGAATATCCGACGTGCGGTCTATCGAATTAATAGGGATAACTCAACAAGCTTGCCAACTCTATCCGGAAGCAAAAAGAAAAGCGCGTCAGGGAAACCAACACAGAAACAGATCGTTGAGCTACTGAAGATTTCGAACGGAGAACGTCTGGATGGAATTGATTCGAACGAAAAGGGCGAGAACAAGGAGCTCGAAAGAAAGCTGACAGGCGGATCCTTACTTACGGCTCGGGCAATTATTGACATGATTCAATTTGGTGACGATTCGGGCGGGGCTGTCAAGAACGCCATTTTAGCGGGTGAAGCTGGCTTAGTTTATAAAATTGCCCACGCAGCCGAAGAAACAGTCAATAACGCGCTGATGCAAGAAGCAGCGGGGAAGAATGATTCGGGCATTGTCGTAAAAAGAATCGAAAAGAACAATTTTTCTTTCGCTACCAAATTTTGTCATCATGCGTGCAGAAGAATAGGTGAGGGAGCTGGCAAGTACTGTATCTACGATTCAGTTGTTCATGAATTTCTTCCTTATTACGCTTGCGAATATATAGAAGCTGACACCCTTGGCAAAATATGCGGGTTTAAACCGGAGCGCACTACATTTAAAGAGCAGTACAAGAAAGTAAATGAGTTAATTGACGCATGGAAGAAGCTCTCGGCTCAAGAGGCTTCTGAAAAAGGTGAAGGCTATGGGTACGAGAACTATCGCAATCTGTACGATGCGGTTCTTGAATCCATCAATAGATGGAGAGATGCATGGATACTCTGCCCAAATAGCCAAAGCTGTGTAATTCATCATCACCTGGATGGTGACCAATGTAATAATTTGGATTACTGCAGCTTCGATCGCTTTGTCTGGTATTTCTTTAAAAATCAATGGCGCAAGAAAAAGGCAGAAGGGCTGCTAGAGGATTGGGAAAGTCTTCCGTGCAGCTTGTAGCTTTGGATCCGAACAGTTCCAGACGATCTTATCAAGGCTGCGCCTTTTTGACGCAGCCTTCTTCTTTAAATTCTCGGAACATCTGCTGCCTTGAAATTCTGTCTGCGGCATTCGCTAACGAGCACGATGCCGATATATATCCAGCCAAATAGGCTCTTCCTCTTTGTTGTCGGTGCACGCTTCTAGCAAGTCATCTATCCGGTCCAACCCGATCGCTTGCAAGGCCGCGTATTCTTCTGGCAAGGGCTGCGTTACCTTTCTCGCTCTGAATACGGGTGACAGCATCAGGTTCGTATGTGCCCATCCGGCAAAGCAGCTGCCGTAGGGGATTGAGCCACATCTGATCTGCCCATCGCCATCGGGATACAGACAGTCCAATTTCGAGTTTGCTACCAGGCAATAGCAAGGTCCCGGCGCCCATGGCCGGCAGTCGATCTCAAGAATGTCGCCCTTTCTGTACGGCGTGGGCAGGTCGACATATGCCCCCTTAAACCACGGGCCAAAGATTCCACCCACAATGCAGTCGAGCACCTCGCCACATTCGCCCTCTTCTTCCCTGCAGATGTACTGGATTTCACCGGAGGCGTTTGCGTAGTAAGTGTAGTCTGGCTGTAGAAAGCCGTCGTATGGATATGAACAGCTCGGGTCGTTGGCAAGGTTGAAAAGCTCGATCATCCAGTATGAGGACGATAAGTCTGTCATTTCGCTCCACTTGTCTGCGTATGCCTTCATTGCCGTAAGGGCGGCCTGCCAGGATGTCACGGGGAAGGGGCCATGCGTGATGGCGGATCCCACTTCGTTGCCGATAAAGCTAATTTCGCTAATAAGCAGCACCTTTCTGTTTCCGTCGACGGCCTTTAGCGCGTCTAGACAGCCATCGATATAGTCGATGCAAATCTGCCGATAGTGCCAGTAGAGGGTGTCGTCTGACGAGTTGCACCCGTCAGCAACCAGTCTGCCGAATAGCTCTCGTTTGCGGGTAATTTCAACCGGTGCTCCGCCGACAATCTGCATGTAATGGTCGCCACTCAGTAGCTGCGGATTATGCAGCAAATGCTCTTGCAGCTCCGGAGAGTCGATCAGGTTGATTATTTCTTCGTGCACGATAGTCTCCGGGTTGCCGGTGTGGCTTCTCGTAGATTCGGACATGGCGGCCTCTACTCAAATAGCTGCGGATACTTTTCCTTGAGCGGTGCCTGATCCAGACGTAGCTCTTCCAGGTTGCGTTTTGCCTTGCACTCCATCCTTATGGTGTCGATAAACGCGATGAGTGAGTCGACATACAGGTCGCCGCGCAGGTAGGCCTGGGCGGCGATTAAAATTCGCTGCTCGTCTTCGAGTGGTTTGCGATAGTACTCTAGATTCAGGTAAAGCGGGTCTGGCTCGCCGATGTAGAGGGGAAACGTCTCGTTGTAGGTAATCGAGCAGCCAGTGGCGCGCATGTTGCTGATATCCCCTGCATGGCGATAGTGCTCGAGGCGCTGCTGCGCATGATCAAGCCATTCGTCAGAACGGTCTGCCTGCCGAAGCTCTGCCTCAAGCTTTGTCCGGTCCCACGTGGGCAGATTGAACAACGTGAACGGCTCACGGGCACTGCCTTGCGGCGTCCAGACGATGTCGCCGGTGTGAAACGGCGTGGGGATATCGACCCAGATGAACTCGAATGCGATCTCCCAATCGTTCTCAATGGGGCCGGCCGAAGGGCAATAAACGGAAAGGGCCTCGCCTTTGCCGTTTGCCATGAGCCAATCTTCCTGGCGATGTTCTTTGTCGGCATCGAGCGGACACCGGGTGATGCGTACGCGTGTCTCTGGACGGCTCGCCAGTTCATCATCACCGCGCAACGCCTCGGCACATTTCTCATAACAGCTGAATGGCGCGCCGAAGGCCCCACAAAGTCGTCCGTCGGGCACAATCTCCTCTTCATACTGATAGACGTAGCCCGTCCCACTCGCAAACGCATCGACGCACCGCTTGTTGTAATCGATTGTCCAGCGCAAAAAAGCATGGAAATCGGGGATGGCCGGCCTTCCAAGACCGGCATGGGTTGCTTCCAGCGAACAATTGGGCATGGTTCGGGCGATCTCCTGCCAAGCTTCGCATTTCTGCTCGAGCGTGGTGGTCTTCGAAAACCAAACCAGATAGGCGGCCTCGATGGTGCTGGGCTGGAAGTCGATACTGCGCAGGTGCTCCCGAATGTCCTGGGAGTCGACGAAATCCAAGATGTCCATAGCAACCTCTAATTCGGTCGTTGCCGTTAGCATCCATCAGAGGTTGTGCTTTGTGGTCCCATTAACGGGTCTGATATGAATCTCGCGTCAAACATATTTTTGGAAACGCCACTGGTGCATGGGTGGCTGCGTGTTGAAAGGATTGCCATTCAAAATATGATGCTTGCCCTTGTGATGAATAGCACGGCTGCTTTTCTAAGCTGAACACGAACAAACATTCGCATATCTAACTGCGGTTTGATAGAATCGGTATCGTTGGCGGCAGTTCCATGTGCCGGGCAGCGCCCTCCATTTGATGGGAGGTGATGCCCATGGCCGATTTGATTAATTTCGTGAAGCTCCTGACCGCTTTGGTCTCGCTCCTCACGGCGCTCATCGGACTTTCCGAGGCACTCAAGCAACGTTCGATGCAACGAAAAAGGGGTCGCCGCCGCTAAGGCGTTGACCCCTTAATCCAAGCAACGGCGCTGCCCAGCTAGCTACAACTTGGGCTGCCGTCGACACTATTCTACCCACGAATGACATTTTGGACAATCGGTAGTGGCGTTTCAAAAACTAAGCGTAACTGGCGCAACCTCCCTCTAAGAAGGGATCGGCCGTCGTATCGAACAGCTCCGGGTAGCGGTCCTTGAGCCAGCTGTCTGCATCCTCGAAGCCGCGTGCCTTTTTCTCCGCCAGTGCTTGTAGCTCGTATGCGCTGGCCATCGCGGCGAGCGAATCAACCGCTAGGTCACCTCTGACATACGCCCTGACGCCGTAGAGGATTCGCTCCTCTGACTTGAGCGGCTTGCGGTAATAGTCGATGTCCAAAAGAAAGCCCTCAGGCTCCCCAATGTAGAAGGGGAAATGCAAGGCGGATGAGACTTGGCAGCCGTAGGCGTACATGTCACTGGTGTCGCCGTCATATCGATGCCAGCGCAATAGCTTGTCGGCCTTTTGAAGGAGGCGCTCTTTGTAGACGGAGGAAGCAAGCTCTTTGTCGACTCGTTCGGATCCCCAAGTTTGCAGGTCAAACAGCACCATCGGCTCGTCGGGGCGTTGGAGGTTGCAGACGATGTCTCCGGCATGGAAAGGCGTCGGGATATCAAACCACATGTCCTCGAAATCGATCGCGGTGCCCGCCTCGTCCCACTCGCCCTCGAACCGGTAGTCGCAGGACATCACCTCGCCGCTCGCATTGAGTAAGACCATGTCGTCGGCATAGTGGTCTTCGTCTGGGTCGATGGGGCGGCGAGTGATCTTGATCGCTTTTGGGCTGTCGCCTTCGAATTCTCTCCAGATGGCATCGAAGCATTTTTGGTAACTGCTGTACGGGCCGTAAAGAAGGTCGCATCGGTCGCGTCGGTCCCACGAGTAGTCCTCAAAGAAAAACAGACTCTGGCCGTCCGTCCTTTTAAAGTGTGCGAGCTTTCTTTGCTCCTGCCTGATGACATTGCGCAAAAAGGCATGAAAGTCCGGGATGTTGACCGTGTCATTTTTGCGGCTCATGGTGCAATTGGGCATATTGTCGATGATCTTTTGCCAGCCTTCGAGCTTTTGCTGCAATGTCGCTTTATGCGAGCGGTTGATGATAAAAGCCGCTACGGGCGTGGTGAGCTCGTAGTTGATTCGTTGAAGATGCTCCTTAATGCTGCGCGAGTCCAAAAACTCAAAGATGTCCGGACGAATATCCAGCTCACTTTGGCTGGTAGGCTTGCGGTGCGGCTGCAGGCAATCGTGCCCGACCGAGCCTTCGGACCACTGCTTGCCGTAGTCAGGGTTATCGTGCAGCTTCTGCGAAAGTTCGATCATAAAGGCGCAGTCGTCCGGCAGGTCGCCGGTGTAGCGCTCGGCGGTGTAGAGGGCAGAGGGGATGAAGGGGTCCAAGAGGCTGTCGCTGAAGGTGCCGGATGAAAGCGAACCCTCCTTAACACCATGATCTCTACTGGGCCCTGCGCACCAGATCTGCCCCCGGAGCGTGTGCTCGTAGTCATTTTCGAGCGCAATGGCAAAGCGGGGTCCGTGGTCGAAGGGGCGACCGTCGATTTTGAGGATGTCGCCCGGTACCCACGGCGTGTAGATAGGCTCGTTGTTCGTGCAGAACCGCCTGCTATCGTTTCGCCAGACGCTTTCGACATGCGATTTGCGAGTGCGGTGATTGCGCAGATCACGGAGGAATATAAGCTCGCCGTCCCTAGTTGCCGCAAACGTCAGGGAGGGCTGCGCCGTTTGGTGCTCGTGCAGGTCTTCCGAGGTGTAGAGATTGATCTTCCAGTACGATTCGGACCAGTCGTCGTCAGGATACTCTTCGATGTAGTGCTTCATGAGCGTTTGCGCGGCTTCCCAGGATGCGGTGGGGAAGGGGCCGTCAAGGGCATCGACGTCGCGCTCCTCCTCGTTGTAGAGCATGACGTACAGTAGGAGGATTCCGCGGTCGCGCTCGACGTTGTTGAGCATGTCGAGCGCGCAGTTGAGTTGGGCGAGATGCGAATCGATATCTTCGGTCAGCTCCGGCGAAACCTCTTTGTGGAGTTGCTCGAGCATGGTGCGCTTTTCATCAAGCGTCTTCAGCGACCCGGCGATGATCGGCGCTGGCCAGTATAAGTATTTGCGCATGTGGTTTCGCAGCTCTTGGCTTTTGATGCAGCTGAGGACGAGGTCTTTGCCGGCATCGGTGATGCCATCGCTTGCCTGATTGTTCATGTCGGCCTCCTTATTGATCGTTACCGGCATGATGCAACGGGTGCGGCTATTGTTGGTCCCATTAACGGGACCAAGTGGCGGCTCGATGTGACAAAGGGACTGTCCCTTCGTCACATCTAAAATATCGCCTTTACGTGTTGATGCACACGGTGTGCAATAATACTCGCACTGTGCAATAGCGCACAGGCTGAGTAACAGGGAGGACGCTTGTCCCAGCTCGAGAAATGCGATCGCCGGTCCCTTCGCTCGCAGCGTGCCCTTCGCCAGGCGCTTGCCAGCGAGCTTGCCGAAAGCGGTGACCTTTCGCGCGTTAACGTCGCGTCGCTCACCGAGCGTGCCGGCCTTACGCGCCGCACGTTCTATTCGCACTACCGCGATATCCCCGACTTTATCAATCAAATCGAGGACGGCTTGCTGGCCGAGATTCGTGAGCGCATTGAGCTCATCACCGCAGCTCAGCTGCCCGATCTCTATCACAACATCGATGAGCTCGAGCCGGCGCCCGGTTCGGTTGAGCTGCTGCGTTATCTTGCGGCCAACCGCGACTTAATCGGTGCGCTGCTGGGTCCGGGCGGCGACCAGGCCTTTATTAAAAGGATTATCGACACCGCGCGTGAGGCCGTAGTGCCGCGTGCACAGACGGGCATTTTGGGCCTGGCGCTGGGCACGTTCTTTGACTACTACGTTACCTACGTCGTGAGTGCCGAGGTCGGCATGATTCAGCGCTGGTTTGAGCGTGGGCTCACCGAATCGCCCGAGGCCATGGCGCGCATTATGACGGTGCTCGCTTTTGTGCGCCCTGGTGACCTGTATGGCCAACCCATCGATATCAACGTGCCGGAATACGGCATGAAGCTATTGAACTTGCAGCTCGAGGATGCGGCTGACACCGCTGCAACCGTCGAGTCCAACAACTAAGAGGAGAGACAGATGAGCAAACTCGTCGAGGGCATCAAGGACCGCATGATCGCCGCCGCACGCGAGGCCGCGCCCACCGTGGTGGACGCCGCGCAGAAGGCCGCGACCGCGGCTGCCGAGAAAGTTGCCGAGGCAGTTGCCGATGCCAAGAACGCGGCAGGGGAGGCGTCCGTCGCTAGCGAGCCCGCCCCCGCCGCTGAGCCCGTAGCCGCCACCGCCGTCCACGCCCCCGAAGGCGCGATCTTCAACCCCGAGAACGCTCGCGGCAACCTGCACCTGGGTATCGACGTGGGCTCCACCACCGTTAAGCTCGCCGTGCTCAATGACGACAACCAGATCGTCTACGCCAAGTACCAGCGTCACCACACCGACGTCCGCGCTTGCGCCCGCGACCTGTTCGAGGGCGCCGCGACGGTGCTGCCGACGGCCCAGATGACCTGCGCCATCACCGGCTCGGGCGGCCTGCTGCTGTCCCAGTGGCTCGACTTGGAGTTTGTCCAGGAAGTCATCGCCAGTAAGCGTGCCGTCGAGACCCTCATCCCGGCCACCGACGTCGCCATCGAGCTGGGCGGCGAGGACGCCAAGATCATCTACTTCGACAACGGCATCGAGCAGCGCATGAACGGTACCTGCGCCGGCGGTACGGGCGCGTTCATCGACCAGATGGCGACCCTGCTGCACACCGACGCGAGCGGCCTCAACGAGCTCGCGGCCAACGCCACCACCATCTATCCCATCGCCAGCCGCTGCGGCGTCTTTGCCAAGACTGACGTGCAGCCGCTGCTCAACGAGGGTGCCCGCCCCGAGGACGTCGCCGCTTCCATCTTCCAGGCCGTCGTGACCCAGACTATCTCGGGCCTGGCGTGCGGCCGTCCCATCCGCGGCAACGTCGCCTTCCTGGGCGGCCCGCTGCAGTACCTCTCCGAGCTGCGCCACCGCTTCTATCTCACGCTCAACCTGGACGAGGAGCACCGTATCGTGCCCCAAAACGCCCACCTGTTTGTGGCGAGCGGCGCCGCCATGGCGCACGAGTCCAATAAGCTCAGCACGTTCCCGCAGCTCATCGAGGCCATCGATGCCCTGGGCGACACACAGGGTGCCGAGGTCGAGCGCCTGGATCCGCTCTTTGCCACCGACGAGGACTTTGCCGAGTTCAAAACCCGCCACGACCAGGAAGTCGTCCCCAAGGGCAAGCTCGAAGGCTACACCGGCCGCGTGTTCATTGGCATCGACGCCGGCTCCACCACCATGAAGGCCGCGCTCGTGGGCGAGGACGGCCAGCTGTTGCACACCTGGTACGGCAACAACAACGGCGACATCCTGGGCACGGCCAAGGTCATCATGGCCGATTTCTACAACCATATCCCCGCCGGCTGCACCATCGGCCACGTGACCACCACGGGCTACGGCGAGGCGCTGCTCATCGAGGCCCTCAAAGCCGATTCCGGCGAGATCGAGACCGTTGCGCACTTGCGCGGCGCCAAAGCATTCCTGCCCGGCGTCGAGTTCATTCTGGACATCGGCGGCCAGGACATGAAGTGCCTGCGCGTCAAGGACGGCGTTATCGAGCACATCATGCTCAACGAGGCCTGTTCGTCGGGCTGCGGTAGCTTTATCGAGAGCTTCGCCGTCTCTATGAACATGGACGTGCGCGCGTTCGCCGATGCCGCCATCCATGCCAAGGCCCCCGTCGACCTGGGCAGCCGCTGCACGGTCTTTATGAACTCGCGCGTCAAGCAGGCGCAAAAGGAAGGCGCCACGGTGGGCGACATCGCGGCCGGCCTGTCCTATTCCGTCATCAAGAATGCCCTGTTCAAGGTCATTAAGCTGCGCGATCCCAAGGAGATCGGCAGCCAGGTAATCGTTCAGGGCGGCACCTTTATGTCCGATGCCACGCTGCGCGCGTTTGAGCAGCTTACCGGCGTTCACGCCGTGCGTCCCGACATCGCCGGCTGCATGGGCGCCTACGGTGCGGCCCTGCTCGCCCGCGATCGCGCCGGCGCCGACGGCACCTCGACCATCCTTTCGGCTGAGGATATCGCGCACCTCACCGTGACGCAAAAGCATGTCCGCTGCGGCCGTTGCTCCAACAACTGCCAGCTTACCGTCAACGACTTTGGCGGCGGTAGGCGCTTCATTACCGGTAACCGCTGCGAGAAGGGTGCCGGCCACAAAAAACAAAAGACCGAGGCTCCCAACCTCTTCAAAAAGAAAAATGAGCTGCTCTTTAACCGCGAGGTGCTGAGCCCCGACGAGGCCCCGCGCGGCACCGTCGGCATCCCGCGCGCGCTCAACATGTACGAGAACTACCCCTTCTGGCACGCGTTCTTTACGCGCCTGGGCTTTAGCGTGCAGCTGTCCGACCAGTCGAGCAAAAAGACTTACCAGGCGGGCATCGAGTCCATGCCGTCCGAGAGCGTATGCTATCCGGCCAAGATGAGCCACGGCCACGTGATGAACCTCATCGACCGCGATGTCGACTTTATCTGGATGCCGTGCGTGCGCTGGGAGCGCAAAGAGGACCCGACCGCCGGCAACTGCTACAACTGCCCCATCGTCATGAGCTACCCCACGGCGCTGGCGCTCAATATCGACGAGATTCGCGAGCAGAACATCGAGTTCCTGTACCCGTTTGTGCCCTATCACGACAAGACCGAGCTCAAGCGCCGCCTGTACCAGGTGCTCGCCGTCGACCGTGTGGCCGATGCTGAGGCCGGTCGCGGTCACGTGCGCGGTCCTAAAATCACGCGCTCCGAGGTCGATGCCGCCGTCAACGCTGCCTTTGAGGCCGATGCGCGTTTCCACGAGGACATCCAGACCATGGGCGAGGAGGCTCTTAAGTGGGTCGAGGACCACGGCGGCCACGGCATTGTGCTCGCCGGCCGTCCCTACCATAACGACCCCGAGATCAACCATGCCCTACCCGAGCTTATCTCGAGCTTTGGCTTTGCGGTCTTTACCGAGGATTCGCTCGCGCATCTCGTGAAGCCCGAGCGCCCGATCCGCGTCGTCGACCAGTGGATGTACCACAGCCGCCTGTACGCCGTCGCCCGTTTTGTGACGATGCGCAACGATCTGGACCTGATCCAGCTCAACTCCTTCGGCTGCGGTCTCGACGCCCTGACTACCGATCAGGTGCAGGAAATCCTGGAGGCCAGCGGCAAGATCTACACCGTGCTCAAGATTGACGAGGTGTCCAATCTGGGCGCCGCGCGCATCCGCATCCGTTCGCTCATGGCGGCGCTCAAGGACCAGGAGGCCGAGCGCCTGGCCGTGGCCACGGCCGCGGGCGAGGCCTACGAGCAGGGCGACGCTGCGCCGGTGGCGCCTTCCACGGATGCCCCCGCGTTCGCGAGCCGTAAGTACACGTTCGAGGCGCAGCGCGAGAGTGCTTCGACCGCGTGGCCAAAGGTGCCCTTTACAGAGCAGATGCGCGACGAGGGCTATACCATCCTGTGCCCGCAGATGGCGCCGATTCACTTTGACCTGGTCAAAGAGGTGTTCCGCGGTGCCGGCTACAACCTGGAGCTGCTGCCCTCGACCGACCACGACGCCGTCGAGGCCGGCCTGCGCTATGTGAACAACGACATCTGCTATCCGTCGATTCTGGTGACGGGCCAGATCATGGAGGCCATCGAGAGCGGTCGGTACGACCTGTCCAAGACGGCCGTGGTCATCAGCCAGACCGGCGGCGGTTGCCGTGCCACCAACTACATCGCGCTCATCCGCAAGGCCCTGCGCGAGAGCGGCCACCCCGAGATTCCGGTGATCTCGCTTTCGGCCGTGGCGCTCGGCGAGGATAACCCCGGCTTTAAGATTACGCCGGCGCTGCTTAAGCAGGCCGTGTACGCGGTGCTCTTTGGCGACGTGATGATGCAGATGCTCTACCGCTGCCGTCCGTACGAGGCCACGCCCGGTGCTGCCAACGCGCTCTACGAGGAGTATATGGCGCGCGCCCGCAAGTTGGCGCCCAAGTTCAACCGCCACAACTACACCAAGCTGTGCCGCGAGGCCATCCACGCGTTCGATACCATGCCGCTCGTGGGCGAGGGCACCAAGCCGCGCGTGGGCGTGGTCGGCGAGATCCTGGTCAAGTTCCACCCTACGGCCAACAACCACGTGGTCGATGTCATCGAGCGTGAGGGCTGCGAGGCCGTAGTACCGGGCCTGCTCGACTTCTTCCTGTACTCCATGAGCAACGCTGAGTTGCAGAAGGACGAGTTGGGAAGCTCTGCCACTACGCGCGCTGGTATGCAGGCGCTCATTAAGCTGGTGGACTGGATGCGCACGCCGGTGGAAGAGATGCTCGAAAAGTCCCGCCGCTTTGAGGCGCCCGAGCGCATCGGCACCATGGCCGACAAGGCCCGCACGGTGCTTTCGGTGTGCAACAACATGGGCGAGGGCTGGCTGCTCACGGCCGAGATGCTCGACCTAATCGACCATGGCGCGCCCAACATCATCTGCACGCAGCCCTTCGCGTGCCTGCCCAATCACGTGGTGGGCAAGGCCGTGATCAAGGAGCTGCGCCGTCAGCATCCCGAGAGCAACATCGTTGCGGTGGACTACGACCCCGGTGCATCTGAGGTCAACCAGCTCAACCGCATTAAGCTCATGATCAGCGTGGCCAAGGAAAACATGCGCGCCGGCAAGGGCTTTAAGCTCGAGAAGGTGGCGCCGCTCGCGATGGACGAGGTCACCGGCCAGATGCGTGCTCATGACGGCTGCGCGAGCTGCGGACCGGCCAGCGAGGACGTCGTGGCGTCGGTCGCCAAGCGTCTGGGACGCGGCATTAAGAAGTAGACGGTCTGCTATGGGCTGGATATGAGACAAGCGGGTGGTAGCCGTACCGGCTACCACCCGTTTTTGCTGGACATATGTTGCGCAAACGCCCTGACTATCGCCCTTTGCGAACTCAGATTTCAGAAGTATGCGGCAAAATCTGAATAGGCCGAGCACACCGGATATATCCAAGCCCTGTACCTGTGGTTTTATTGGCGGAAAACCGGGGTGTGCTCAAGGGTTCCGGAATTTGCCGCATACTTCCGCAAACGACGTCTCGGTGGCACAAAAAATCGCCCTCGAAACCCTGAGATAATGAACAGGTGTAGCCGTTCGCGGCAAAATACCGTCCGTTTATAGAACCCACCCCCATCGCGCGTCATCCTTACGGTTGAATAAATACACATCTATGGAATTACGTAAGAGAGGACCGTTCCATGAGCTACAAGACCGTTTGTGTTGCCGGTGGCGGCGTGTTGGGAAGCCAGATTGCCTTTCAGGCTGCCTACTGCGGCTTTGATGTGACGATTTGGCTGCGCAGCGAGGGCAGCATCGGCCGCACCCAGCCCAAGATCGATCATGTGCGCGAGGAGTACATCGCGGCAATCGAGGGCATGGCGGATGGCACAGGCGAGTGGTGCGCCGGTATCGCCGATAGCGGCCAGCCCTTCGACAAGGAGGCGGCACTCGCCGCCGTCGAGCGTGCCTACTCCACGCTCAAGCTGGAGCTCGATCTTGCCAAGGCCGTAGCCGATGCCGACCTGGTCATCGAGTCTATGGCCGAGGACACCCAGGCAAAGATCGACTTCTACAAAAAGCTCGCCCCGGTTCTCCCGCAAAAGACCGTCGTCGTGACGAACTCCTCTACGCTGCTGCCGAGCACCTTTGCCAAGTACACTGGTCGCCCCGAGAAGTACCTGTCGCTGCACTTTGCCAACTCCATCTGGAAGAACAACATGACCGAGGTCATGGCGCAGGGCCAAACCGACAAGCGCTACTTCGACGAGCTCGTCGACTTCGCCAACGACATTCGCATGCTTGCCCTGCCCGTCAACAAGGAAAAGAACGGCTACCTGCTCAATTCCATGCTGGTGCCATGGCTGCTTTCGGGCCTCGACTTGTATGTCTCGGGCGTGAGCGATCCCAAGAGCATCGACCTCGCATGGACGCGTGGCACCGGCGCCCCCAAGGGTCCGTTCCGCGTATTCGACACCGTGGGCATCCAGACGGCGTACAACATCGTCATGCAGTACCAAAAGGTTCCGGGTCTGGTGAGCCCGCTGCTCAAAAAGATGATGATGCCCTACAACTTTAAGGCCATGGCATCCGTCCTCAAGCAGATGCTCGACGAAGGCAAGCTGGGCGAAAGCTCGGGCGAGGGCTTCTTCAAGTACTAAAAAATGATCCCTCGGGGATCCCTCGGGGACGGAGGAAAACGGATCATCGCATTCCTGCGTCCCCTGTGCATCTTGCGACTAACAGCTCCAGCTGCCTCGAGCCTAAGCTAGCCTTAAGAGGCGTTTGTTAAGCTTCGAGTCATAATTGGACAGAGCTTGGCAAGTGCCCTGGAATATGAAGGAAGCGGCAGCGATGGAATTCTTCGATGGTGACGACATGGGATCGAGTAGCGAAGACGGCTGCGACGAAACTGCCCCGTTTGTCAAAGTCGACCCCTTTGGCGCCGATACCCTGAGCTGCTATGTGCGCTTTGCAACATCCCGCGCCGGCATCACTCCACGTCAAACTCCACGCGACCGAGTTCGGGCACATTGAGGTCGATGAGCTTGCGGGCGACGTGACGGTCGTGTGCCCCAAGCGCCTCGCTTGTCGTCACATGGGCGACAATCTCGCGCTCGACGATGCCCTCCTCGTCGCCTTCGGCGGCTGAGGTTTCGACGGCGACGGCGTAATCCTTAAAGCCCGGCAGCACCGCGGCAAGTTCGCGCGTGGTTTCGGTGACGCCGTAGCCGTCCTGCACGCCGGCCTGCGCCGAGCCAATGGACCCCGCGGTCATAACGATGCAGGGGATGGCAAAGATCACCGTACCCACGATGATGCGGCGGCGCACCTTGTGTGACAGCTCGTTGACCTCGGCGTTTTCCTCGGCAGTCACAATACCGTCGTCGTTGAGGTCGCGCTTGAGCGGCACGCGCAAAAGAAGCAGCACGGCTTCGGCAGCCAGTGCGATAAAGACCACGTTGATGCCAAACTCATAAAGTGCTGAGAGAAACAGTGACCCACTTGCAATGGCGATTCCATAGCCCGCCGCGCACAGGGGCGGCATGAGCGCGGTTGCCACGGCCACGCCGGCGATGAGCGTGGCGGGTTCCTGGTCGCGTGAGTTGCCCAGCCCGCCCGCAAAGCCGCCGGCGAGCGCGACAGCGAGGTCCCACACGGTGGGCGTCGAGTTGTCGATAATGGCGGCCGTGGTGGTGCCAAGGGGCGAGAGCCTAAAGTACAACGTGGATGTGACCAGGCAAAAGGCCATTTGCAGCGCAAGGCCGGCGACGGCTTCGACGGTAATCTCGCGGTCGAGCGTGGCGATGCCGTATGCCATGGCAAGGACCGAGCCCATGAGCGGGCAGATGAGCATGGCGCCCACAATGGCGATGTCCGAATCGATATCGAGGCCGATGCTCGCGATGAGCATGGCGATGATGAGGATGCACAGGTGAGAGCCGGTCAGGCGCGCCCCGTTTACAAAGCGCTTGCGAATCACGTGATAGGGGGCGCGACCCTCGCGAATGTTGAGTGCGCGCCTCAGGAAGCGGCCGGCGTTCTCCATGACCTCGCTATAGGCAGGGCGGATGCCGTGGCGCCGGTGATGGCGCTCGCGCAGTCGCTTGAGCTGCTGGTTATCGAGTTTCATGTTCACCTCGCTTCGCCGCGGACTATGCATCGCGCCCGCTGCCTCTACTCTACACCGCGGCAGGCGGGGTGGTCATCTTGACGTGAAACTTAGACGAGTAGGTAAAGGGGGCACGTCAAATGAGGTTGAAGCCGAGGGTTTCGGCAGATACAGAAAAGCGCGGGGTCGGATGGTCTCCGACCCCGCGCTCTGCACGGGTACGTTGTTGTTGGGTTTAGCCCAGCAGACTCAATCCCACGGAGACAAACGCCAGGATAACGCCGACGATGGACTCGCCGCCCAGCAGGCCGCTGGCAACGACCAGGCCCTGCTCCTGGAAGGCGGCATCCTTGGCAGCCTTCTCCTCGTCCGAAAGGCCTGCCTCGGCGTCGCGGTGTGCGGCCCACTTGTCGTAGGCGAGCTTGACGCAGGAGCCCAAGAAGGCCGTGAGCGACATGTAGAACGGCAGGTACACGCCCAGACCGATCATCATGGCCGGAATGCCGAGCCAGTACATGACGATGCCGGCGATAAAGCCGCCCGCAAACCACGGCACGCTCGGGATGCCCGAGACCATGGTGGCGACCACGCTTGCCTGCGCGGCCACAAAGCTCTTGTCGGGGCCGAAGGCGTCCGGACCATAGGCGGTGACGAGCGCGACCATGACGGCGGCAGCGACCAGGGCGCCCACGATGCCGCCAATGGCCTGGCCGACCCACTGTGCACGCGGGTTGGTACCCAGTACGGCTCCGGCCTTAAAGTCGTTCATGACGTCGCCCGCAAGGCCGCACGCCACGGCCACGATGCCGGCGATAAAGAACAGCTTGACCTGCGCGAGCTGCGCGAAGGCTGCCACGATGAGCATGACGATGAGGCCAAAAATCTCCATGGGGTCGATGCCCGTCTGGCCGCAGCTCTGCGCGCTCATGATAGTGGTGACAAAGGTGAACAGCGTGACGATGACGGCCGGAACGGGGCCAAGGTCGAGCGCGATGGCAACGATCACGGCGATGGCTGCGGTGCCCAGGCCGATGATGCCGGCGTCGAGCTTAAGCGAGCCCGAGATGAGCGACTGCTCGTCGGTGTCGGTGGAGCTGTCGGCGGCGAGGCCACGGACGATACCGGCGACCTGCGGCAGGATGTCCTTAAGGACGACGGCGACGCCAAAGCCCATCATAAGGCCCATACCGAGGGACTTAACGATACCCTGCGCGGTCACAATATCGAACAGGCCGGCAGCGTTGCCGCCAACGATGATGCCAAAGTTGCCCAGCAGCGCGCCGGCAAACCAGAAGGCGACGGGGGCAAAGCCCACCAAAAAGCCGATGGACAGCAACATGGGCGAGTTGTAGATGGCAAAGGTCACGCCGGGGATATTGAGCGTGCACAGCATGCTGGGCACCACGCCCAGGGCGTCGCGCAACACGCTGTAGATGCCTGCAATGGCCATGGAGCCAAAGAGCTGCTTGCCGGTCTTGCCGCCGGCCTCGGTGGCGCGCAGGGTCTGAGCTGCGGCGTTGCCGGTGGGGAACTCCAGCGCGGCGTCCACGATAAAGTGACGGTGGATGAGTGCCGTGGCCAGTAGGCCCAAGATGGTGCCGGCGAGCGCCACGATGAACATGTCGAGCCAGCTGATCTGGTCGGCATAGCCCAGCATCCAGGCGCCCGGGATGGTAAACGCCAGGCCGCCGGCGACCATGGCGCCCGCAGACATGATGGTGTGGGTGACGTTGGCCTCGTTGAGGCTGGCGTTGCCCATGAGCTTCAGGAAGAACAGCGAAATGACGGCAGCGAAAATGATCGGCCAGGGGAGGGCGCCCATCTTGAGGGCGGTATAGGCCGAGCTTGCCGTGATGATCACGCAGCCAAGGACGCCGATGACGACGCCGCGCAGCGTGAGTTGACCGCGCATCGAGGTGCGGTTCGAGGGATTGCTCATATAGAACTCCTTTGCGTATATCCGCTTCCCCCGCAAGCGCCGCTACGGATACGGCGCGGGAAGTCGGGTTACCAAGGGCCGCCGCGTGAGCTCGCGCACGACCGCGCACCAGTATAGCCGCAAGCTAGTCATTTTGGGATGACTGGTTTAGGGAGGCGATATACTGCTGGGCAGACGAAAGGAGCGCCGACGATGCTTAATGGGTGCGCATATATATTGACGGTCGACGTGGGCAACACGTTCATTCGCTTTGGCCTGTTTGCAGAGGATTCGGCCGCGGCGCAGGAATGCCCGCTTGCGACGTGCGAGATCACGACGCCGTCGAGCATCACGGCCGACGAGGCGCGCATGAGGCTCACGCAGGTCATGGGCGCACTGTCAGCCGATGCGGGCATGTCGGGTGCGCTCGTTCCCGCAGCCGCAGTGCTGAGCTGCGTGGTGCCGGCACTCGAGTGCCCGTGGAAAGCGGCGCTTTCCCGCATCTGCACAGGGCGCGTGCTCACCGTGGGGCCGGGCCTCAAGACCGGTATGCCCGTGCACTACGACGATCCAGCAGAGATCGGTCCCGACCGCATCGCCGACGCCGTGGCGGCCCGTGCCGTCTACGGCTCTCCGTGCATCGTGATCGACCTGGGCACTACGACCAATATCGAGGTCATCGATGCGCACGGAACCTTTGTCGGCGGCGTCATCGCGCCGGGTCTGGCGCTTGGCGCCCGCTCGCTTTCGGCCGCTGCGGCGCGCCTGCCGCAGGTCGAGCCCTCGGCACCCACGCATGTGATCGGTCGCAACACGCGCGAGGCCATGCGCTCGGGCGTGGTCTTGGGCGAGGTGGCCCGTATCGACGGCATGCTCGACATGGTGCTTGCCGAGATGCGCGCGACCAAGGCGGCGGGGGAGGGCAGCGTGCCCATCGTCATCACCGGCGACGATGCCGAGGCGCTCGCGGCGTTGGTCGGCCACAGCCTGACGGTCGATGACGCGTTGACGTTTCGCGGCCTGGCCGAGCTGTACCGCATCAACCAAAAGCCCCGTCGCGCGTAGCGATGGGGGCGGTGGGACAAAAACGTCTCCACCTTCCACCTGCTACAATGTGTCAAACTATTGCGATTTCGGAGGTGTCTGCCATGTCGGACGATCTTCATCAAACCGCGTCGGGCAAGCGCCGCGACGTTATTAGCTGGGATGAGTTCTTTATGAGCGTGGCCATCGCCGCGCAGCGCCGCAGTAAGGACCCCAACACGCAGGTGGGCGCGTGCATCGCCAACACCAATCACCGCATCCTTTCGGTGGGCTACAACGGTACGCCCTCGGCGCTCAACGACGACTTTTTCCCGTGGGGTACGAGCGATGATCCACTGCAGGACAAGCATAACTACGTAGTCCATGCCGAAGCCAACGCCGTGCTCAACTACCGCGGCTCGCTCAAAGACCTTGAGGGCTCCACGGTCTACGTCACGCTGTTCCCGTGTCATGACTGCGCCAAAATCCTGGCGCAGGTAGGTGTGGGCGAGGTCGTCTACCTGGACAATAAGTACGCCGACACCGACGATGGCCGCATCAGCCGCCGCATTCTCGACTCCTGCGGCATCAGCTACCGCCAGGTCATCGTCGATGTCCAGATTGGTACCGGGGGACAGGCTCAGCAGTAGCGGCAGTGTGTGCTAGCGCCGGGCGTCGGCAAAAGCAGCTAAAAAGCCCCGTCCCAAATTGACTGCTCGTGAAAGTCGTGTCCGCGCGCATGGACGGCTCGTGAGCGGGTACACGGCTGTAGTAACATAGCTCTGTCTGCGGGCGCGCCCGCGTTATTGTGAGAAAGGAGCCCCTGTGGCTGTTAACGAAGAGCTGCTTAAGAAGGTTCTTGAGGAGATCCGCCCCAACCTGCAGGCTGACGGCGGCGATATGGAGTATGTGGGCGTCGACGACGAGGGCGTCGTCCAGCTTGAGCTTCAGGGTGCCTGCGCCGGCTGCCCTATGAGCGCACTGACCCTGTCCATGGGTATTGAGCGTATTCTCAAGGAGCACGTACCCGGCGTTACCCGTGTCGAGCAGGTCAATGCTTCCGGCGAGGCCGAGGACCTGTACGACGAGTACGCGCCGTTCTAAGATGCGAAAGCTGCGGGCGATGTGCTCCGCATAGACGTCACGCCCAAATATGCGGCTGCGAGCGAAAGGCCCGCGGCCGCATTTGTATGTAGGGAGCAGGGGGACCGATATGCTCAACGACCTCTACCATATGCTTGATCCCGTCGCCATTTCGGCGGGGCCCATCACCATCTACTGGTACGGCTTGGCCTATGTGGTCGGAGCTCTGCTCACGGCGGTCGTCATGTATCGCACGCAGCGTCGCTGGGGTTTCGACATTACGGTCGACGACCTGACGAGCGTCGTGGTCGGTGTGGTCTTTGGCCTTATCATCGGCGCCCGCCTGTTCTACGTCATCTTTTACGGCGACGGCTACTACTGGGCACATCCGCTCGAGATCTTCGCCACCAACGAAGGCGGCATGAGTTTCCACGGCGGCCTCGTGGGCGGCATCATCGGCGGCGTGCTCGTGTGCCGCGTGTACAAGCTCGATGCCTGGACCATCGCCGACCTTGCCGTTATCGGTGCTCCGCTGGCCCTGTGCCTGGGGCGCTGTGCCAACTTTGTCAACGGAGAGCTGTGGGGCAAGCCGACCGATTTGCCCTGGGGCGTGATCTTTGGCGGTACCGCGGGCGATATGCCGCGCCATCCCTCCCAGCTCTACGAGGCGTTTCTCGAGGGCATTGTGCTCTTTTGCATCTTGCAGGTGCTCAGCCGCAAAAAACCGCTGCTGCCTCAGGGAACGTTTATGGGCGTGTTTGTGATGGGCTACGGCATCGTCCGCTTCCTCATTGAGTTTGTGCGCGTGCCCGATGCCCAGCTGGGCTATCTGCTGGGCGGCGTCATCACCATGGGTCAACTGCTGAGCCTGCCGCTCGTGATTGTGGGCCTGGCGCTCGTCATCTTTGCCCTCCGCCGCAACCGTCCCCAGCGCGTCTACCTCGATGCCTAGCCGCCACATACCACCACAAAGGGGTAGGCACCTTGGGGGTGGTTTTGCCGGGCAACGATGACAGAACCGTAACGTTTCCCCAGATAAAACCTGCCAAAATAAACCTGTCCCTTTTTGGCAGGTTTCTAGAAAGGCTATTCGGACTGTGAAGGATTCCGACCTCTCCGCAACGGCTGCGCGCGACGCCGCCCGCATCGTTTGGTTTAAGCGCTATCCCGCCAAGCAGACGCTCATCGCATTTTTGCTCGCCCTGCTGGCGACTACGGCGTTTTCCATCGATCCCGCCCCGGTGTCGAGCAATGCGGTCCTGGCGATCGACCCCAAGGCGACGGGCACGCTCTACGTGTGCTACGAGGTACTTCTCTCGTTTGCCGGCCATACCGACGCAGTGATGCTGCTCGCGCTTGCCTGCTTGCTCACGCTGCCGTTTCGCTATGTGTTCTTTGGCCGCGGTGACGCTTGGCGCCCGTCGGTCGTGCTGCCATCGCTGTTCTTTGCCGTTTGCATGGTGTTCGGCCGTAGCTACGACCTTACCGATTCGGCAGAGATTGTGCTGGGCGACAAGGCACGCGTTATCTGCGCCTGGATTGGCGGCGCGGGCTGGATGCTTCTGGCGATTGTGGCCTTCTATCTGGCTTTTGAGTTTTTGGATTGGTTGAGCTCCCGCCGCATTCCGTTTTCGGAGACCCACTTTGGTCGCGTGTGGCGTGTTGCCCACGCCGTGCTCTCGGTTCATCCCTTTGTCGGGCCGTTTCTTGTGCTCATGATTGTCTGGGCGCCCACGCTTATCGCCTCGCTGCCCGGCCTTTTTATGGGAGATACGGGTGCGCAGATTCGCCAATGGTTCAACTATCCCAACGGCACGAGCGACTACCTGCGCCTGCTTAACCCCAACGTGCTACTCAACGGCCATCATCCGGTGGTGCACACGGCCATCATCGGCTCGTGCTTGCAACTGGGGCTTTCGCTGTTCAATAGCGCCAATGCGGGCCTTGCCATCTACACTTGTGCCCAATTTGTCATCACGGCCGCCTGCATGGCCTATTCCATATCGTCGCTGCGCAAGCTGGGCGTGAGCCTGCCGGTCCGTGGCGTCACCTTGCTGTTCTTTGCGTTTATGCCGATGTTCTCCAACTATGCGGCGCTGCTGACCAAAGATGTGCTGTTTGCCGACGCGTTTTTGGTGCTGTTGGTGCAGACCGTGAAGCTCGTGGCATGTGGCCTGCCCCGTCGCGATGCCAATGCCAAGCGCGCGGGCGAACAAGCGCCTGTGCTCTTTGCGCGCCACGACTGGCTGTTGCTCGTGCTGGGTGCCATGGGTTCCACGTTTTTGCGCAATGGCGGCCTGGTCTTTCCGTTGGCGGCTTGCGTGATTGCGGCGGCGTTTTGCGCCTGGGACGCGCATGTGGCCCGTCGCGTGGCCAAACAGTCTGGCGTCACGCCCTCGTACGCCACGCCACGCTTCCGCTGGGTCGGCGTGCTCGCAGTGCTCGCGCTCTGCCTTGTCTCCAACATGTATTTCACCAAGGTATTTATGCCGGCTCACGATATCACGCCGGGCTCCAAGCGTGAGATCCTCTCGATTCCGTTTCAACAGACGGCACGCTTTGTCCAAAAGCACGACGGTCTTAATTCGGGCGTTAACCCCAAGGTCAAAGACGATGGCACGATTGAGGAAGCTCCCTGCGACGGCCTGGTGACCGATGAGGAGCGCGCTGTGATCGATCGCGTGCTTAAGTACGAAAACCTGGGCCGTCGCTACAACCCCGACAAATCGGATGCCGTCAAAAACTGCTTCAATGAGTACGCTTCGCAGGAGGACATCAAGGCCTATTTTAAGGTGTGGGCCCAGATGTTCAAAAAGGACCCCGAGTGCTATATCTCGGCGCTCGTCAATAACTACTACGGGTACTTCTATCCGAGCGCTCGCGATGCGTGGGTCTACAGCACGGCGCGCAGTGCCGAGATCATGGCGAAGCCCGATAACCTTAAATACTTTGACTTCCATCCGGTCGACAGCAAAGCCGTGCGCTGGTGCGACCACCTGATTAACCTGTACCGCGTGGCGGTGCAGCGCATTCCGTTTATCTCGCTCACCATGAGCTCGGCCACCTACGTGTGGATCATGATCGTCGTGGTGGTCTACCTGTTGCGCCGCCATTCGTGGCGCGCGCTGGCCATCTGGATACCGCTGCTGGGTGTGCTCGCTGTGTGCCTGATTGGTCCATGCAACGGGTCGACCTACATGCGCTACCTGTACCCGGTCATTGCATGCATGCCTTTCGCCATCGGCGCCACGATCACCCGCAGCGACCGCCTGTGGACCTAACCAAAGATTGGCGCATTGGGGTCAGGCTGCTTTGTGCCAAGGGGCTGCATCATCACGACGCCTTCATTTTTTTGTTTATCTCACAGGCCAGTAGGTATATCATTTATAGCGTTTGTTTATATTGCCCGAGCATCCACGCTGGGCTTTAGGTCGAAACCGATAGGAGACACGTATGTCCGGACACTCTAAGTGGGCCACAACCAAGCATCGTAAGGGCGCGCAGGACGCCAAGCGTTCCGCCCTCTTCTCCAGGCTCAGCCGCAACATCACCGTTGCTGCCCGTCTCGGCGGCGACCCGCTGCCCGAGAACAACGCCAGCCTCGCCGCTGCCGTTGCCAAGGCCAAGGCTCATTCCATGCCTAAGGACAAGATCAAGTCCGCTATCGATAAGGCCTTTGGTTCTGGTGCCGATGCCGCCGTCTACGAGAACATCGTGTACGAGGGCTACGGTCCCGCCGGCGTTGCCGTCTACGTCGACTGCCTGACCGACAACCGCAACCGCACCGCCGCCGATGTCCGTTCCGCCTTCTCCCACGCTGGTGGCAACCTGGGCACCTCCGGTTCCGTCGCCTTCCAGTTTGAGCGCAAGGGCCAGATCGTCGTTGCCAAGGAGGTCCTGGACGAGAACGCCAAGAAGGAGACCATGATCGCCAACGGTGCTGCCGGTGACGAGGATGAGTTTATGATGGCGATCGCCGAGGCCGGTGGCGAGGACTACGAGGACGCCGGCGAGGAGTGGATCGTCTGGACCGCTGCCAACGACGTCATGGCTGTTTCCAAGGCACTCGAGGAGCAGGGCATCCAGGTCAAGGGCTCCGAGACCACCATGGTCCCGACCACCCCGACCGAGGTTTCCGGTGCCGACGCCAAGAAGGTTCAGCGCCTCATCGACCGTCTTGAGGAGCTCGACGACGTCCAGGACGTCTACAGCACCATGGACATGACCGACGAGGTTATCGCTGCCCTCGAGGAGGAGTAGCGCCCGCACGGATTGAGCCGTGCATATCTGGGCATAATGAAGCGAGCATGCAAGCCTCGTGGAATAGATGAGCCGGATCCGCGTGCATGAGGCACCGGACCCGGCTCTTTTATAATGATGCGAATCGTTTTGCATTCTGTGGATTGAGATTTGAAGGGAGCGCTGCATGCGCGTGCTCAAACGAGCCCTGGCGATTGTGTATCTTGCCGCCGCCGTCGTGGCGCTGGGTACGTTAGTTTGCCAGTTTTGGGGGCCATATACCTATCGCTTTATGCTGCTGATGCGCGATCCGCTGCCTCGCATCGTTGTTACGGTGTGCGGCGGTGTCGTGGCGCTCGGCGTGCTCGTGGGTTTCTTCCGCCTGATGTTTGCTCGTCGCGAGCCGTCCTGCGTGCATCCGGCGGGGGAGCACAATATCGAGGTCACGCTCGCTGCCCTCTCTTCGTGTGCTCGCACCGCGGCAGAGCGCGACGACCGAGTGATGGTCGAGCATGTCGAGGCACGCGTGCAGGGCTCCGACGAATCGCGCGTCCGTTTTAAGGTCGACGCCATCGCGCTCGACGACCGGGACGTGGCCTCCCTTGCAGCCGCGATGCAGCAACGTATCGAGGAGGCCTGCGACACCATGCTCGGCACGCCGGGCACGACTGCGCGCGTTCGTTTTTTGCCGTCCAAGACTACCGTCCAGACCGTGGAGGTTTCCGGTGAGTGATACCAATCAGGACAAGACCGTCTGTACTCCGCGCCTGACCATCGATCAGAGCGCTGCGCCGGCAGGCGAGGTCGTCGATCCCAAGGTAGAGGGCGCCGAGTCGCATGACGCGGTCGCCAATGATTTTGATGAGGCCATGGGTCTCATCAAGGGTACGGGGGCAGCCATCTGGAGCTATGCCGTCCGTCATCCCAACACCACGCTTGGAGCCGTCGCTGGTTTTGTGCTCGCCGTGCTGGTGCTCACGCTCGGCCTGTGGGATACGCTCGTCATCGCTTTCTTTGTACTGATCGGCGCCGTGATTGGCCAGATCCGTGACGGCGAGAACGGGATCGTCAACTTCTTCGGTCGTCTGTTTAGCGGCCGCTAGTATGTATTCGACCGCCGCGTGTGCGGTGGGCATAAGGAGGAACCATGGCTTTTAACACGAAGGTCGATGTGGCCGATACCGAGCTCGAGGCAGACGAGACCGTCACCGCCGAGGCCGAGGACGTAACGCTCGAGGACGAGGCGCTCGTCGAGGCCGAACCCGCCGACGATGCGGACGAGGACGATGAGGAAACAGACGAGTCCGAGGACTCGCTGACCTATTCCAACGGTGTGATTGAGAAGATCGTCGCTATGGCCACCCGCGAGGTGCCGCACGTCTTGGGCATGAAGGGCAACCTCATGCACTTTGTGCAGGAGCAGTTTGGTGCCGAGAATCTGACCAAGGGCGTGACGGTCGAGGTCACCGATGACAACCGCGTGGTCGTCAACATTTCCGTCATTATCGAGTACGGCGCCTACGCGCCCGCGATTTTCGACGACGTTAAGGCACGCGTGACCGAGCGTCTGGCTGCGATGACCGGCCTTGAGGTGGCGGGCGTCAACCTGCGCATCGAGGATGTCATCACCCCCGAGGAGTACGAGCACCGCACCAACCAGCACGAGTAGCCTACCAAAAAGGTAACCTGCCAAAAAGGGACAGGTTTATTTTGGCAGGTTTTATCTGCGAAAACGTCAAACGGCCGGTCGCACGGATGTATGTGCGGCCGGCCGTTATTTGTATGCCCCCGATGTAGGCATACCGCTCGTCTAACTAGGGGTTGCAATCGTCGCGTTCCGCGTTACCCTAATGGGCGCATTGTTTCCAAATTGTTAACGAGGGGTTGCCGTAATGGCTGACGAGCACGAAACAGAAAGCCAGGCATGGGCAATTGAGGCTGCCGCGGCAGAGGCGGCATCGCGAGCTGCCGAGGAGGTGCATCGTCCTCCCGTGGTGCCGATGGAGCGCGTGGTTGATCGCACCGATATTGAGCGCGGCGAGCGTGCCGGCCAAAAGCGCAGCCAGGAGCCGGGCTTCCCGCGCTTTTTCGCCGAGCTCAATCTGGGCCTGATTCTTACGGCCTTTGCCATCGTTGCGTTTAAAACCCCTAATCACTTTGCTTTTGGCGGCACCTCGGGCGTGTCGGTCATTCTGTCCACGCTGTTCCCGACCCTGCCCGTCGGCGTCTTTATGTGGATTATCAACGCGGTTCTCGTCGTTTTGGGCTTTATCTTTTTGGAGCGCAAGGCAATCCTGTGGAGCGTCTTCGCCTCGTTTGCGCTGTCCGCCTATGTTTCGTTTTTTGAGCTCTTTATTCCGACTGATGTTTCGATGACGGGCGATATGTGGCTCGACCTGTGCTTTGCCGTGATACTGCCGGCGCTTGGCAGCGCTATTGTCTTTGACATCGGCGCCTCGACGGGTGGCACGGACATTCTTGCCATGATCCTCAAGCGCCGCACGACGCTCGAGATTGGCCGTGCCCTGCTGCTGGTCGATATCGGCATCGTGACCATCGCGGCCTTTTTGTATGGCCCGCGTGTCGGTCTGTATTGCGTGCTCGGCCTGTTTGCCAAGACACTCGTGGTCGACAAAGCCATTGAGAGCATTCACCTGCGCAAAGTCTGCACGGTCATTTGTTCCGAGCCCCTTAAGGTCGAGGAGTTTATCGTCAAGCATCTCAACCGCACGGCGACCATTAGCCGCGGCTACGGTGCCTTCTCGGGCAAGTGCGTGACGGTGATCATGAGCGTACTGAGCCGTCGCGAGGCCGTGCAACTACGCCGCTATGCGCGCGAAGTCGATCCGGGCGCCTTTATCACGATCGTCGACAGCTCCGAGATCGTCGGCAAGGGTTTCCGCGGCACGAACTAGCGCGGACGTATTCAACGAACCGCCTGCTGGCGCCGTGTACCTTGCAAATCGGTCGTCTTTGAGTATTTGACCCCACATTGGGCAATAATGATGCTAAAGACAACGTTTGCGATCCAGGTGATTCGTTCAAGATGCGAAGGGATGATTCTATGTTCTGCTCGCAGTGTGGCGCCCCCATGGGCGATAACGACAAGTTCTGCGGCGTGTGTGGCGCTCCTAATGCCGGTGCCGCTGGCCCCGCTCCCCAGGGACAGCCTCAGCCCCAGCAGTTTGTTCCGCAACCGCCCGTGGCGAATGCGCCAAAGGGCTGTGTGGCTCAGGCGTTCCAAGATATGACTAAGACTCCGGGCGTGCTTCAGCGTGTATGCCAAATCGCGTTTTTGCCGGCGCTGATTTGCGTTGTGTCGGTGCTCGTGCTGTTTATTCCCGTTATTGGCGGCATTGCGGCTGCCATCGGCTTTTTGGCAGCTTGCATTGCGAGTGTGTGCGGTTCCGGCTTTGGTATCGAGTGGGGCCGTGATCTGTCGCTCAAGGTCGATGACGGCATGGACCGTCCGCTGATGCGTTCCACGTCGTTTGGTCTCGGAGTCTTTTCGAGCGTTATTTCGGTCGTGCTCGAGGTTATCGCTGCCATTCCCGTTATCGGTGTAGTGCTTTCGCTGGCGGAGGGCGCGGTAATTGGCGCCGCAGGCTCGTATTCGTATTACGGCTCTTATGCGCTCGAAGCTGCGCTGTTTGGCTCGCTTGGCCTGCTTGTCCTGGCGCTAATTGCCTCGGCGATTCTGGGTGTCTTCTTTAAGATGTTCGCCGACATTGCCGTGATGCACTTTGCGGTGACCGGGCGCGTCGAGAGCGCGTTTTCGCTCGATAAGGTCTGGGCGGCCTTTAAGCACAACAAGACCAAGCTGTTCTGTGCTTCGTTCCTTCCCGAGTTTTTGACGGGCCTGGTTTCCAACGCCATTACGTGGATCTTGACAGCTGTCTTTGGTGCCATCGCCGGAATTGGCGCGTACGGCTATTACTATCGCCCCACGGGTATCGAGGCGATTGTTACCGCCGGTGGTGTCACGCTCGTATTGTTCCTGGTGCTGATTGCATTCGTCACGGTGTTCCTTACGGTCTTTGGCAAGATGCTCAAGCACCGTGCCGTTGGCTATTGGGCTGCACGTTATGCAAGCGAATGGGCCGATGAGGACAAGGACGACGTTTTGACTTTTGTGCTCCCGGGTGAGAAGAAGCCTGCTCCTGCGGGATTCAATCCCACGGCAGCCACTGGTGCTGCGCCTGCCCCGGCGCCCGCGCCTGCACCTGCCCCGGCACCCGCGCCTGCCCCTGCCCCGGCACCTGCTCCTGTCCCCGCACCGGCGTCCGAGGCGACGCCTGCGGAGCCCGATTGGGATGCCGTTGCCACGCCGGCGGATGAGCCGGGCGATAATCCTGCTGCCGAAAACAATCAAACCGAATAGCCGGTCGAGGCGCCCTGGGCAACTGAGCCCGGGGTGCCTTTTTCTACTGCGAAAGCAAGAAAATGCCTGGGAAAACGGTTGCAGCAAAATTTCTCGGAAATTGGTCAATGTTGCGCAACAACGTCGCGGCTATTGTTGAGAACGTAGACGTGTAAGGTTTGAAGGCGTGCGACGCCTTAGGAAAAGGAGAGGCTCATGTTCTGTCCCACTTGTGGTTCTCCCATTTCGGATGATGCCAAATTCTGCCCTGTTTGCGGATCCGCCGTTGGTGCCGCTTCTGCCGCTGCGGCCCCGCAGCCCCAGCCCGCTCCGGCCCAGGCTATTCAGCCCGCGCCCCAGCCTCAGCAGCAGTACACCGGTCAATACGCCCAACAGTCCGCATCCGCTCCGATGGGCTATGACCCCATTAAGGCTGACCGCAGCCTGATCGGCTGGCTGCTGCTCTCTCTTGTGACCTGCGGTATCTATTCGTTCTACTTCCTGTATTGCTTGGCACGCGACGTCAACACGTTGTGTCAGGATGACGGCGATTACACGCCGGGTCTGGCGGAATTCATCCTTCTATCGTTTGTGACCTGCGGCTTCTACGCGTACTACTGGTATTACAAGATTGGCAACCGCCTGCAGGCCAACGCTCCTCGCTACGGCCTGGTGTTCCAGGAAAACGGCACCACCGTTCTTCTGTGGCAGATCTTCGGCGCGCTCCTGTGCGGCCTTGGTCCCATCTTCGCTATGAACATCGTCATCAATAATACCAATGCCATGGCAACGGCTTACAACACTCGCCTTGGCGCTCGTGCCTAACAATAAGGGCGGCGTGAACAGCTTCCAGGGACATAGGGGCACGGCAGAGCTCCTTCGCCGCGCCCTTTTTTGCACCGGCGCGCTCTTTGTCGCCTGGCTCGCGCTCTACCTGCTCGACATTGGCTGCATTTTTCGATTGATGACGGGCATTCCTTGTCCGGGATGCGGCATGACGAGGGCGTGGCTGGCGGCGCTGCGCCTCGATTATGCGGCTGCCTTTGCCTACCATCCGCTGTTTTGGGTGGTGCCGATTGCGTTTGTGCTCGCGTTCGTGCGCGAGGAGGTGGCATCGAGCAAGCTAAAGCGTGGTATCGACATTGCGGTCACCGTGTTGTGCGTGCTGGTCGTCGTCGTATGGATCGTGCGCCTCATCAATCCGGCAGATGCCGGTCTGCTCTTTGGCGGCTATGCGCCCGCCGGAGTTCCCGACGATATCATCCACCTCGAACCCCCACGCTGGCTCACCATCCTTCGCTCTTACCTGGCGTGACGGAGGACGCGCTAGAAAAACGGTCGACACATAAGCGGGGGCGGACGTTTCGATACGTCCGCCCCCGCTCTGCTTTAGCCAGGCTGTTATGGATGGGTGTGACGACTACTCGTTGTGCTTCTCCTCGTGGCGAGCGGCAGCCCGCGCATCGTGGATGCCCTTGATTGCAGCATGGCGGGCGGTGCGAGCATCGTGCATGGCGTCGCGCGCCTCAGCGGCCGTGGCCTTGGCAGAGCGCAGCTTGGCGGCCAAGTCGGGGTTGGTTTCGGCGACCGCGGTAATCGCGGGGCCGTCGAGCTCCTCTTGCGTGGGCTCGGCCAAAAAGTCGATAGCATACTGGGCTGCCACCATGGAGCCCTTGGCCAGCACGCTCTCGTCGATCTTGTAAAAGCAGGAATGTTGGGCGTACGTGGCGCCAATCTTGGGGTTGCGCGTACCTACAAAGGCGAGCACGCCCGGTACGCGGCGCAGGTACTCCGAAAAATCCTCGCCCGAAAGCGTGCCACGATAATGGCCTTGGCCGGCGGGGCCCAGACACTTAATTACAGCCTGACGGCAGCGCTCGCTCGAGCCCGCGTCGTTTTCGACCTTGTAGTTGGCGATGGTGTAGTCGGTGAGCTCTGCCTCGGCGCCCAAGGCGGCCGCAGTATGCTCCACGATGCGGCGCATAAGCTCCGGCATTTCCTCGTGGGTCGAATCGCCGTAGGTGCGCACCGTGCCGGCGAGGTAGGCCGTGCCGGCGATAACGTTGCGCGCGGTGCCGCCATGCAGCTCGCCGACGGTGATGACGGCCGGCTCGTAGGGGCTGATTTCGCGCGAGACGATGGTCTGCAGGGCATTGACGATCTCGGCGGCAACCATGACGGCGTCGTGGCCGCGCTGGGGCATGGCGCCGTGGCACGAGGTGCCGCGGACATCGATGCGGAACCAGTCGGTATTGGCCATGCGCGGGCCGGGCTCGCAGCTTACGGTGCCGGCGTCGACCTCGCTCCAGATGTGCGCGGCGTAAGCGCCATCGACGCCGTCGAGCACGCCCGTGCCGATCATGAGTTTGGCGCCCTGGCCGTTTTCCTCACTGGGCTGGAAGACGATGCGGACCTCGCCGTGGATGTCGTCGGTCATATGGCGCAGGATCTGCAGCGTGCCGAGCATCATGGCGATGTGGCAGTCGTGGCCGCAGGCGTGCATGCAGCCCTCGTTGACGCTGGCGAATTCCTCGCCGGTCTGCTCGGTGACGGGCAGGGCGTCAATATCCGCGCGCAGCAGGATGCGGCGGCGCGGCGTGCCGTCCTCGCGGTAGGCGTCGGGTGCGGTGCCGCGGAGGGTCGCCACCAGGCCCGTCTTAAGGGGGCGCTCATAGGGGATATTCATGGCGTCGAGCTGGTTGGCGATGTCGGAGGTTGTGCGCTCTTCGGCGAGGCTCAGCTCCGGATGCTTATGGAAGTGCCGGCGCTGCTTGATGATATAGGGCTCAAACTCGGCGGCGATATCTCGGATGGCCGCGGTGACGTCGTCTGCCGCGCGAGCCTCGGTCGCCGCCATAATCTGCTGTGCCTTGGTCTTCGTCATGATCGATTTGCTCCTTGCTGGGTTGATCGCAAAATCGTACAGGCTCTCTCCAGTATGCCACCTGCCGCTAGGGCTGGCAAAGCTGCCGTTTGCCGCTTGGCATTTTGTAACCGAGACGGGGGAGTACACTCGGGGGTGTTGAATTTCCTGCCAGAGATGGGGATGCCCATGCAACATATCGATCGGATTATCCGCTCCAAGAACGTCTTTACCGCGCAAGACGGCATCGATACTGCTCGTGAGCTGGCGATTGCCATCGCAGGTGACCGTATCGTCGCAGTCGGCAAGCCCGATGACGTGATCGCCGCCGCTCCCGCCGCCACGCCGGTTCTCGACTACGGCGAGCAGTTTGTCTGCCCCGGTTTCCATGACGCTCATCTGCACTTCTTCCATACCTCGGTCGGTTCCTCGCCGTACATGCTCATGGATATGGGCACGTCCGAGGCGGCGCTGGTACAGCACGCGCTCGAGTTTTCCCAGGACCTGCCCGACGACGCTTGGGTTGTGACGCAGGGCTGGCGCGACTACCGTTGGGACCCGCCCGAGCATCCTACCAAGGCGTCGCTCGATGCGGCATTCCCCGATCGTCCCTGCGTTATGTATTCGGGCGACGGCCACACGCTGTGGCTCAACAGCCGCGCACTCGAGGCGCTCGGCGTCACGCGCGACAGCGAGCCGCCGGCGGGCGGCAGCTACGACAAGGACGCAAACGGCGAGCTCACGGGCATTGCTCACGAAGCGGCTGCCATGCAGCTGTTGCCGCGCTGTCTTGAGTGGCTGGGCGAAGATCGCATCGCAAGCGCTTACGCCGATCAAATGAGGCGCATGGCCGAGCAGGGCATCACCTCGATCTGCGATATGTCGCTCATGCCCATGCTGGGCTGTGATTTTATCCGCGACGATGTCTACGACAAGCTGCAGACGACCGGCAAGCTGGGCATTCGTGCCCATCTGTTCCCCACGCTGCTGGATGACCAGTCGCGTCTAGAAGAGCTCCAGGTACGTTACGCGAACAACGCGCTGCTTTCGGCGCCAGGTTTTAAGCAGTTCTTCGATGGCGTGTCGAGCGAACACACGGCATATCTCACCGAGCCCTATACCAATCCGCGCTTCCCGGGCGACCGGGGCCGTCTGACGGTCCCGGCTGAGCGCATGCGCAAACTGGTTCTGGCGGCCGCGGAGCGCGGTCATACCGTACGCATCCACGTTATTGGTGACGGTGCGATTCATGCCGCGCTGGATATCTTCGAGGAAGCGGCCGACCTGTACGGCCTGCCCCAGCACGGCCATAACACGCTCGAGCACCTAGAGAACCTTCTGCCCGAGGACATCGACCGCCTGCGCAAGCTCAACGTGGTCGCCTCGAGCCAGCCCTGCCATATTACGCTCGATCCGGGTGGACCGGAGCGCGATCTGGGCCTGGAGCGCAGCCGCATCATGTGGCCGTTCGCAACCTATAAGCAGCGCGGCATTCGCCAAGCCTTCGGTACCGACAGCCCTATCACGCCCGTTACCAGCATGAACGTGCTCTACACGGCTATCACGCGCCAGGACCCCAAAAGCCACTGGCCCGAGGGCGGCTGGTTGCCGAGCGAGCGCATCGATGCAGCAACGGCTCTGCGCAACTACACCCTGGGCAGCGCCTATGCAGCGGGCGACGAGCAAAACCTCGGCAGCTTGGAGCCCGGCAAGTACGCCGACCTGGTAGTCCTGGACCAAAACCCGCTTACCATTGACCCCCAAGAGCTCCAGGCCACCAAAGTCCAAGCCACCTACCTGGCAGGCAACTTGATTTACGAGCGCTAGCCCCGCATCCCACCCCTCAGTTGCGGTGAAATAGTCCCTAAAATCGGCCTTCAAGCCCAAAAACAGGAACTATTCCACCGCAACTTAAAAGAGCGCGTCCCAACAACGTGCCCCTATCTTGTGCATCCCATCCGCATCGCCATTTTGCTGCACTGACTTTTCTGAATGCCGGGCCCGAATTAGTTAACCTGGCTCCCGTGTGGCTCCGGAGGGGCGGGGCATAAGGTTTATCGCGAGTTCCGCACGAGCCGAAGGCCACTTAATGTGGCCTTCGTGCGAGCAGGACTGCCCGAGCAGGAAACCTTATGCCCCGCCCCTCCGGAGCCACACGGGAGCCACTGCTAAGTTATCCCCCGGCATTCAGAAAATCTAAGTGCCAAAAAATAAGATTTTTTGACTCTGTGTTGTATAACCCGCCATTCGTGGGTACCATTCAACGCGTACGCAAACAAAAAAGGGTTAATTCGCGTGGCATAACCACGCGGCCCAAAAAGGAGGAGACAAGCATGTCGTCTTTGAAGCCGCTTGCAGATCGTGTTCTGGTCAAGCCCGACGAGGCCGAGCAGAAGACCGCTTCTGGTCTGTATATCGCCAGCAACGCTCAGGAGAAGCCGCAGCGCGGCACCATCGTTGCCGTTGGCGCCGGCAAGGTCAACGACAAGGGTGAGCACATCCCCATGGACGTTCAGGTCGGCGACGTTGTCATCTACGGTAAGTTCGGTGGCAACGAGGTCAAGGTCGACGGCGAGAAGTATCTGCTGATGCGTGCCGACGACATCTACGCCGTCGTTGAGGCCTAGTCTCGTCAGACTCTCTGATTCGTCTTTGAGCGCGCCGTCGCATAGGACTCGGAAGCGGCGACGCGAGTCACATTTCTTTTGGAGGATTACCCACTATGGCAAAGAACATTACGTTCAACACCGATGCCCGCGCTAAGCTCGCCAAGGGCGTCAACACCCTGGCCGACGCCGTTACCGTCACCATGGGCCCCAAGGGTCGCTACGTTGCGCTGCAGCGCACGTTCGGTGCCCCGACCATCACCAACGACGGCGTTTCCGTCGCTAAGGAGATCGAGCTCGAGGACAACATCGAGAACATGGGCGCCCAGCTGGTGAAGGAGGTCGCTACCAAGACCAACGACACCGTGGGTGACGGCACCACCACCGCGACCCTGCTCGCCCAGGCCATCGTCAACGACGGCCTGCGCAACGTCGCCGCTGGCGCCAACCCGCTGGCCATCCGTCGCGGCATCGACAAGGCCGTCAACGCCGCCGTCGCCGAGATGAAGAAGCAGGCCAAGCCGGTCGAGACCAAGGAGCAGATCGCTTCCGTCGGTACCATCTCCGCCGGTGACCCCGAGGTCGGCGAGAAGATCGCCGAGGCCATGGAGGTCGTGGGCAAGGACGGCGTCATTACCGTCGAGGATTCCCAGACGTTCGACATCACCATCGACACCGTCGAGGGCATGCAGTTCGACAAGGGCTACGTCTCCGCTTACTTCGTCACGGACAACGATCGCATGGAGGCCGTGATGAAGGATCCGTACATCCTCATCACCGACCAGAAGATCTCCAGCGTCCAGGACATCATGCCCGTTCTCGAGGCTGTCCAGCGCGCTGGCCGTGGTCTGCTCATCATCGCTGAGGACATCGACGGCGAGGCCCTGCCTACCCTCGTCCTCAACAAGATCCGCGGCGCCCTCAACGTCTGCGCCGTCAAGGCTCCGGGCTACGGCGATCGCCGCAAGCGCATCCTCGAGGACATCGCCGTCCTCACCGGTGGTCAGGCTGCTCTGGACGAGCTGGGCGTGAAGGTCGCTGACATTACCGCCGATATGCTCGGTACCGCTAAGTCCGTCACCATCTCCAAGGACAACACCGTCGTTGTCGGCGGCGCTGGCTCCAAGGAGGCCATCGACGCCCGCATCGCTCAGATCAAGGGCGAGATGGAGAACACCACCTCTGACTTCGACCGCGAGAAGCTCCAGGAGCGCCTGGCCAAGCTCTCCGGCGGCGTTGCCGTCATCAAGGTCGGCGCTGCTACCGAGTCCGAGCTCAAGGAAATCAAGCACCGCGTCGAGGACGCCCTGCAGGCAACCCGTGCTGCTGTCGAGGAGGGCATCGTCGCCGGTGGCGGCGTCGCCTTCATGGACGCTGCTCCTGCGCTCGATGCTGTCGAGATTGACGACCCCGAGGAGAAGATCGGCGTCGACATCGTCAAGAAGGCTCTGACCGCTCCGGTCGCTACCATCGCCAAGAACGCTGGCTTTGAGGGCGCTGTCGTGGTCGACAAGGTTGCCGAGCTGCCCGCCGGCCAGGGTCTCAACTCTGCCAACGGCGAGTGGGGCGACATGATCGAGATGGGCGTCCTCGACCCCGTCAAGGTCAGCCGCGTCACCCTGCAGAACGCTGCTTCTGTCGCCAGCCTGATCCTCATCACCGAGGCCACCGTCTCCGATGTGCCCAAGAACACTCAGCTTGAGGACGCTATCGCTGCTGCCACCGCTGGTCAGCAGGGCGGCGGTATGTACTAAGGCCGACAAGGTCTAGAACTCCCACCGGGAATCCGGGGGCGTGACGGGGCTTCTCTCCGGAACGTCCTCGGACATGCAAAGAGGCTCCGCATCGCGCTTCGCGCTGCGGAGTCTCTTTGCGTTCTGCGGAATGTTCCGGAGAGAAGCCCCGTCACGCCCCCGGATCCCCTGCGTTTACGGCCTTGAGGTCGGCGGGCGGAGAAGGACGTGGTTGATGGGAGTGCGTGTCCCTTTCGCTGTTTCGCGCTTTGCGCGAAAGGCGCGTTACTTTGGGATGGGTGGGGAACGTGGTCGTTGCGGCAACTGATCCCCGCCACAAATTACCCTTGGCATACTTGCGCGAATACCTGCTCGTGCTACACTTGCAATTGCTGTTTCAGGGCGGGGTGGAATTCCCCACTGGCGGTAAATCGGGCGGTGTCAAGGGGACGCCGTGGCGCAGGCGAGGTGTCTGCGACCGAGCCGATGAGTCCGCGACCCGTGTGTGCGTTGGTTCGCATGCCGGCTGAACTGGTGAGACCCCAGTACCAACGGTTAGAGTCCGGATGAAAGAGGCAGGTGATCTTATGTCTGAACAGTCGCAGCATATCCATTTTGAGAACACGAATAGGTGGAGCACCAAACAGCTCGTAACCATGGCGCTTATGTGTGCCCTGGGCGCGCTCTTTATGTATGTGCAGCTGCCCATTCTTCCTTCGGCGCCGTTTTTGACGTATGACCCGTCGCTGGTGCCGGCGATGGTGTGCGGGTTTGCATATGGCCCCGGTGCCGGTACCGCTGTTGCCGCCATGGCGATCGTCATCCATGCGCTCACTACGGGCGACTGGGTCGGCGCGCTTATGAACCTGGTTGCCACCCTGGGCTACATTCTGCCCGCGGCTATCGTCTACCAGAAGATGCATACCTATAAGGGTGCCGTGATTGGCCTGGTGCTCGGCGTTATTGCCGCTACGGCGTTGTCTATGGCCGCAAACCTTACCATTGGCGTTTGGTTCTGGTATGGCTCGGTCGATGTGATCGCCCCGCTCATGCTTCCTGCCGTGCTGCCGTTCAACCTTATCAAGACCGTGCTTAACTCGGTGTTGACGCTGGCGGTGTATAAGGCGGTCTCCAACCTCATCACGCCTAAAAAGGACCAGGTCAAAGGCCGCGCATGATTGAGTGTCGGGGCGTTTCCTTTAGCTATGACGGTGCCGTACCGGCACTCGACGGTGTCGATCTGAACATTGAGGACGGCGAGTTTTTCTGCATCCTCGGTGGCAATGGGTCGGGCAAGTCGACGTTTGCCAAGCATCTGAATGCACTGTTGCAGCCCGATGCGGGCACGGTGCGTATCAACGGCATGGATGCGTCCGACCCCGAGCTGGTCTACGACATTCGTTCGACCGCGGGCATGGTATTCCAGAATCCCGATGATCAGCTGGTAGCAACGCTTGTCGAAGATGACGTTGCGTTTGGTCCCGAAAACCTTGGCGTGCCATCGGCGCAAATTGCGCAGCGCGTACGCGAGGCGCTGAAGGGCGTGGGCCTGGTGGGCTTTGAGCGCCATGAGACCCACGCGCTTTCGGGCGGCCAAAAGCAGCGCGTGGCGCTTGCCGGCGTGCTCGCCATGGAACCGCGCGTGCTCATATTGGACGAGGCTTCTTCGATGCTCGATCCGCGTGGGCGCAAGGGCCTTATGAAGGCTTGCCGCGCGTTGCACGATCGCGGTATGACCATCGTGATGATTACGCACTTTATGGAAGAGGCCGCCGAGGCCGATCGTGTCGCGGTGTTTCGGGCGGGGCGCGTTGCCATGCTCGGTACGCCCGAGGAAATCTTGACGCGGGCAGACGAACTTGCGCAGCTCAACCTGGATATGCCGGCGTCGTGCTGTCTGGGCAGGTCGCTTCGTGCGAAGGGCGTGCCCGTTTGCGCGCAGGTGCGTGAGGCGGATATGGTCGCCGAGATTGCACAGGTTTATGCCGAGCGGAGCGGGGCGGACGTCGCAGCACAGCCTTCCGCATCCGATTCTCGTATGCTTGACAATGGATCCTCTGCGGCCGATGGGATGGCCGCGTCGGAGCCCGTTATCGAGATTTCGCATCTCTCGCATAGTTACTCGCTGAGCGCCCGCGAGCGCCGTCGATGGCACAAGCGCTCGACCACTGCGGACGCATCGAGCAAACAGGCTCTTTGGGGTAACGATCCAAACAGCCCCTGGGCGCTACGTGATGTTTCGCTGACGGTGCGCCGCGGCGAGTTTCTGGGCCTGGCGGGTCATACCGGCTCGGGTAAATCGACGCTGGTTCAGCATCTCAACGGGTTGATTCGTCCGCAGGAGGGAAGCGTTTGCGCGCTGGGGCTCGACCTATCAAACAAGAAAGACGCCGCCGCGGTTAAGGCCAAGGTCGGCGTGGTGTTTCAGTATCCCGAGCGCCAGCTATTTGCCGAGACCGTGGCGCAGGACGTGGCGTTTGGCCCGCGCAACCTTGGCCTGCCGCAAGACGAGGTTGCGCGCCGTGTCGCATCATCGCTTGCGCGCGTGGGTCTCGACCTTGCCGCGATAGGCGACAAGAACCCCTTTGAGCTTTCGGGCGGCCAGCAGCGCCGCGTGGCGTTTGCCGGCGTGCTCGCCATGGAGCCCGAGGTCCTGGTACTCGACGAGCCCATGGCGGGGCTCGATCCGGCTGCGCGCAGGGATTTCCTGGGGCTCATCGATCGGCTCCATCGCGAGGGCCTGACCGTTGTCATGGTTTCGCACAGCATGGATGACCTGGCAAATTGTTGTGACCGTATCGTTGTGATGAACGAGGGCGCCGTTTTTGCCGAGGGAACGCCCGCGCAGGTGTTTGCGCGCGCGAACGAGCTCAAGTCGATCGGTCTAGGTGTTCCTGCCGCTCAGCGTATGGCGTTGGCACTTGCTGGGACTGGCGTGCCGCTGCGCTTCGACAAACTCTATACGGTTGAGTCGCTGGCCGATGAGCTGGCCGGCGTGCTGATGGGCCGTGCGGGCAAGCCCGCGGACGCCCTGTGCCAGGTCGATTCCAAGATGCCCGCGCGAGAGGAGGGCTGCTAATGGAGGCGTTTTCGTTTGGTAGCTACTATCCTGGAGATAGCGCGGTCCATCGACTGGACCCGCGCACCAAGTTGCTCCTAGGGTTCGCATTTCTGATCACCGTGCTCACCGTTGGCAGCTTCCGCGGGCTGGTGCCGGTCGCAATGTTTGTCGCGCTGGTCTATGTCATGGCCCGGGTGCCGTTGCGCCGGGTCCTATCATCGATGGCGCCGCTACTGGCGATTGTCGTGGTGGTCGCGGTGCTCAACCTGTTTTCCGATCAGAGCGGCCGCATCCTGTGGCAGCTTGGCTTTTTGCAGGTGAGCGAGGGCTCGCTGCGTTCTGCTGCGTTTGTGGCGTGCCGCCTGACGTTGATGATGGCCGGCATGAGCGCCATTACACTCACCACGCCGACGCTCGACCTCACCACGGGTTTTGAACGTCTGCTCGCACCATTTGCGCGCGTGGGGCTTCCGGCGCACGAACTCGGCATGATTATGGGTATCGCGCTGCGGTTTATGCCGCAATTTGCCACCGAGATGAAACAGACGGCCGATGCACAGGCAAGCCGCGGCGCGCGCGTGACGGGCGGTCCGCTCGGCGGTGTGCGCATGCTCGGCAGTGTGGCGATTCCGCTGTTCACCGGCGTGTTCCGTCATGCCGAGACGCTTTCGGCCGCCATGGATGCGCGCTGCTATCACGGCGAACAGGGACGCACGCGTCTGCATGCGCTTACGTTTGGCCGGGGGGATGCACTGGCCGCGGTGGCGATGGCGCTGCTGGTGACATGCGTTGTCGTTATCAATCTTCAACTTGTCTAAGCTCGATTCGAGCGCAAGAAAGGGGTCTCTATGACCGACATCGATCGCACGGCTCAGCTCGAGCGCGCCTGCTCGTATCTCAGGCGCATTCCGGCGTGGTATCTTGCCACGACCGATGCGAGCGACGGGTATCAGCCCCGCGTGAGGCCGTTTTCGTTTGCCATGGTCGATGACGGCAAGCTGTGGTTTTGCACGTCGCGCGACAAGGACGTGTGGGCGGAGTTGAGCGCGAATCCCAAGTTTGAGGTATCGGGCTGGAAGCCGGGGGAGTGCTGGATCGTGTTAACTGGCGAGGCCGCGCTCGAGGACGATGCATTCGTGAGCGACAAGGTGCGCCAAGCGGGCTTTAAGCACATGGTGGGCATTGGCGAGCAACACGATAGTGCCAACGACGGCCGCCTTGCATTCTTCTCGGTCCGCAACATCGCTGCGCGGTTCTGCGATATCGACGGCAGCGAAGAGCTCCTCGAGCTCTAATTTCCCAAATTGACTACCCATTCCAAAAAGACTGGTCAGGTGACAGGAGGAAACGTGGACGGATTGAATACAGTGCTGGAGTATCTGACGTCGGTGCCGGCGTGGTATCTGGCGACGAGTGTGGACGGGCAGCCGCATGTGCGTCCGTTCTCGTTTGCACAGATTCAGGACGGCAAGCTGTGGTTTGTGACGGCGCGCACCAAAGACGTGTGGCAGGAGCTTCTGCAAAACCAGCGCTTTGAGGCCACGAGTTGGTGGCCGGGCCATGGTTGGTTGATTCTGCGCGGGCGTGCGGGGCTGGAAGACCGGGCTTCGAGCGAAATGCGCGAGGCCGGATGGAAACATCTTGAGCGCTTGAGCGAGCACTATGAGGGGCCTAACGACCCCACGCTCGTCTTCTTTAGCGTCGAGGATCCCGAGGCATTTATCTGCAATCACGACGAATGGGTGCCGGTCGAGTTCTAGCCAGCTGGCTCATCCCAACAACTTAGTCTTCGCATGGGCGGGCCCCGTGTTGACCGGCACCGTAAGGAGTGCCGGTCAATACGGGACCTGCTCTATTTGTCAATTCCTTCAAGCGAATGTGTCGGGAATGTTTCAATGCATGAACATGCAAGCTATTTACGTATTCATGCATCTTTTGGTGCTAAAGTTTCAACCCACTTCATAACGACCGCTGCGAAATGCGCATCGGTGCATAAATCGCAGACAAGGAGTCTGATATGTCTTTGAAGGTTGGAATCGTCGGCGCGGCTGGATATGCCGGAGCCGAGCTCATTCGCCTCGTGCTCGGCCATCCCGAGTTTGAACTTGTTGCCATTACGTCCAACGCCGATGCCGGCCAGCCGCTGTCCGCGGTGTATCCGAGCTTTGCTGGCGTGAGCGACCTGGTTTTCACCACACATGACGCCCCCGAGCTCAAGAGCTGCGATGCGGTCTTTCTTGCCGTGCCACACACGGCTGCCATGGCACAGGTGCCCGCGCTGCTTGCCGCGGGCGTTTCCTGCTTTGATCTTTCGGCCGATTACCGTCTGAGCGACGCGTCCGTCTTTGAGGCATGGTATGCCGCCGAGCACACGAGCCCCGAGCTGCTCAAGACACGTGCCTTCGGCCTGCCCGAGCTGTTCTGCCAGGACTTAGAGACCGCTGCTTCCGGCCATGCCGCCGGAAAGCCCGTTTTGGTCGCCTGCGCCGGCTGCTATCCCACCGCAACGAGCCTTGCTACCGCTCCTGCCGTGCGTGCGGGCTGGGTGGCAGAGAACGGTCCCGTAATCGTCGATGCCATTAGCGGCGTGACGGGCGCCGGTAAGTCCTGCAACGCCCGCACCCACTTTTGCAGCGCGGACGAGAACCTGGAAGCCTATGGCGTAGGCAAACATCGCCATACGCCCGAGATTGAGCAGATCCTGGGCCTGACCGGCCGCATTGTCTTTACTCCGCACCTGGCACCGCTCAAGCGCGGCCTGCTCTCTACGGTGACGCTGCCGCTCGCGCCGCAGGCCCTCGACACGCTGACTCTTGAGGATGTCGTCGACCATTACAAGAAGTTTTACGCCGGTCGCACCTTTGTGCGCGTGCTCGATGCCGGCCAGCAGCCCAAGACGGCTTCGGTCGTCGGTACCAATGCCGCCCAGATCGGTCTTGCGCTCAACAAGCGTGCGGGCGTACTGGTGGCGACGGGCGCTATCGACAATTTGTGCAAGGGTGCTGCGGGCCAGGCGGTCCAGTGCGCCAACATCGTTTTTGGCTTTGACGAGCGACGAGGCTTGCCCACAGTGGCGTGCCCGGTGTAGCACATTCGATTGTTAACGATTTGGTAGTCGGGTATCGAGTTGGGCGCCACTTTTAAGCTGGTCTACTAATTGCGACCGGTATGGCGTGCCAGCCGATGCCCGCTTTTTTATTTGATATAAGGAGTCGTAGGGACGATGAATACCGACCTGATTGATATCAAGATTCGCGCCGTCGAGGGCGGCGTTACGGCAGCGGCCGGCTTTAAGGCTGCAGGTATCCATGCGGGATTCCGGAAGAATCCCGAGCGCTTGGACTATGCACTCGTCGTGCCCGATAAGCCCTGTCCAGGTGCCGGCGTGTTTACGACCAACCGCTTTTGCGCGGCGCCCGTGCAGGTGAGCCGTGCCAACCTGGGCGGTGCGGACAAGGGCTATGGCATCATCGCCGGTGTTTCAATCAACTCCGGCAACGCGAACGCCGCCACGGGCGAGACCGGCCTAGCCTGTGCGCGCGAGACATGCAACATCGCGTCACAGGTCATCGGCTGTGAACCCCAGCAGATCCTAGTTGCATCCACAGGCGTGATCGGACAGATTCTGCCGATCGACACGTTTGAGACGGCCGTTCCGTCCGCCTTCGAGGCGCTCTCCGCTCATGGTGGCGCCGATGCCGCCCGCGCTATCATGACGACTGATACACATTCCAAGGAGTATGCCGTTCGCTATCGCAGTGAGGCTGTGGGCCATGCGGGCAACGCCTATACGGTGGGCGGCATGTGCAAGGGCTCGGGCATGATCATGCCCAATATGGCCACCATGATCGCGGTCATTACTACCGATGCCCCCGTCGAGCCGGCGGCGCTCCACACCCTGCTGCTCTCGACCGTTAAACAGACCTTCAATAAGGTGACGGTCGATTCCGACACCTCGACCAACGACACCTGCATCATGCTTGCTTCTGGCGCTGCTGCCGCAGATGCCGAGGCCATCGTCGAGGGCACTGACGCCTTTGACGAGTTGGCCTTTGCCGTGCACGAGGTGTGCGAGAGCCTGGCGCGCAACATCGCGGCCGATGGCGAGGGTGCGTCAAAGCTCGTGACGGTTAACATTACCGGCGCCGCCAACGACGAGGAAGCCGATATCGCCGCCCGTGCCGTCGCCAACTCGCCGCTCGTCAAGACCTGCATCGCTGGCCACGACTGCAACTGGGGCCGCGTTGCCATGGCGCTCGGCAAGTGCGGCGTGAAGTTTAATCAGGAAGACGTTTCCATCGACATGATGGGCATGCCTGTCTGTCGCGACGGTCTGACTGTTCCCTTTGACGAGGACGAGGCTCTGCGACGTTTTGAGGCGCCCGAGATCGTGATCTCGGCCGACCTGGGCGCAGGCGACGCGGCAACGACCGTGTGGACCTGCGACCTCACGCACGAGTACATCTCCATCAACGGCGACTACCGTTCCTAGATTCCAGGCGCGCTGCGCATCTTGCCGCGATTGCGGACAGTGGAGCACGGCGCGATAACGATACGAAAGACGAGGCAGATTATGAAATTCGCACGCGATTGTCGTTCGAGCGAATCCAACGAAGCAACCGCGCAGCTGCTGTTCGAAGCACTGCCGTGGATTAAAAACCTGACCGGCAAGACGGTTGTTATCAAATATGGCGGAGCAGCCATGGTTGACGAGCAGCTGCGCCGCGACGTGATGAGCGACATCGTTTTGCTCAAGATCATCGGCATGCGCCCCGTCATCGTGCATGGCGGCGGCAAGGCCATCAACGAGGCACTCAGCCACTATGACATCCCTGTCGAATTTAAGAACGGGCAGCGCGTGACTACGCCGGCGACTATGGATATCGTGCGCGAGGTGCTGGGCGGCAAGGTTAACCAGGAGCTGGTTGCTGCCATCAACCACCACGGCAACCTGGCCGTGGGCGTGTCGGGCAGCGATGCCGGCACGCTCATCGCCGAGCCGCTCGACCCTGAGCTCGGTCGCGTGGGCAAAGTGACGCACGTCAACACCGACTATATCGAGCGCTTGCTCGATAGCGAGTACATTCCCGTCATCGCTACCGTCGCGGCGGGGGAGGACGGCGGTTTCTTCAACATCAATGCCGATACCGCCGCCGGTGCCGTCGCGGCAGCGCTTCACGCGCATAAGGCGATCTTTTTGACCGACGTCGATGGCCTGTACAAGGACTTTAGCGATAAGGATTCGCTTATCTCTAACCTAACGCTCGACGAGGTTAACGAGATGCTCTACGGTGGCGAGGTCGATAAGGGCATGATTCCCAAGCTGCGCGCGGCCGTCGATGCGCTTGCCGGCGGCGTATTTCGCGCCCACATCATTAACGGTACCACGCCGCATTCGCTGCTACTTGAGCTGCTGACCGATGCTGGCGTCGGCACCGTGATCCATTCTACCGAGACGGCCTACGAGTTCGATACGCACCCGCACCCGCTTTCGACCTTTGCGGCGCGCCTGACCGAGAACCTCGACGAGGTCGAGAAGCTCCAGACGGTCTAGCCGGCTCGAAATTGCTACGCCATTACGCCCACAGTCCGCGCTACCTGGCGCTTAACGAAAGGTATCTCATGTCACTTGCAGCACAACAATCGCTCGAATCCCACTATGTCATGCACACCTTTGGTCGCTCGCCGGTCGAGTTTGTCGAAGGCCACGGCATGAAGCTCACCGGCGACGATGGTCGCGAATACCTCGATTTTCTTGCCGGCATCGGCGTGTGCAGCCTGGGCCACGGCAATCCGGCAGTGCTGTCGGCGCTCGAGGCCCAGACCAAGAGGCTCCTGCATGTCTCCAACTATTTCTACATCGAGCAGCGCGGCCAGGTCGCGGCGCTGCTGTCCAAGCTCGCTAACGATGATGCGGACGGTGCACGCGTGCTTGCCGACGCGATTGCCGCCGGCGACGAGACCACAGCGGCGGCGCTTGGCGCTCCGGCTGCGGGCGAGCAGGTGTGGGAGACGTTCTTTGCCAATTCCGGTGCCGAGGCCAACGAGGGCTCTATGAAGCTCGCGCGTCTGTACGCCAAGCGTGCCGGCAACGGAGGCAACACCATCGTGTGCATGCGTGGCGGCTTTCACGGTCGTACGCTCGAGACCATTGCCGCGACCATGCAGGATTGGCTGCAGGACAGTTTCCGCCCGCTGCCGGGTGGCTTTGTGGCCTGCGCACCCAACGATGTGGATGAGCTGCGTGCAATCTTTAAGCAGTTGGGCAGTGAAATCTGTGCCGTGATGCTCGAACCGATCCAGGGCGAGAGCGGTGTGCATCCCATGACCGAGGAGTTTATGGCTACGGCGCGCGACTTGGCGCACGAGGTGGGTGCCGTGCTTATTGCCGACGAGGTCCAGTGCGGAATCTTTCGTACGGGTAAGCCGTTTGCGTTCCAGACCTATGGCGTGGAGCCCGACATCATGAGCCTTGCCAAGGGCATTGCCGACGGTGTGCCTATGGGTGCCGTGGTGGCAAAGAAGGAAATCGCCGACGTCTTTAAGCCCGGCGATCATGGTTCGACCTTCGGTGGCAGCTGCTTGGCCATCGCGGCGTGTGCTGCGACGCTCTCCGCGCTTGTGCACGGCGATTATGCCGAGCATGCTGCCAAGGTTGGCGCCTATATGGAGCAGGCGCTGGCTAAGCTTCCGCATGTGGTAGAGGTGCGTGGTCGCGGCCTGATGCTCGGCTGCGATTTGGATGATGCCGCGGGTGATGCACACGACGTCGTGGCCCGTGCATTGGGGGCTGGTGCCGTGATCAACGCTACAGGCGCACATACGCTGCGCTTCCTTCCGCCGCTCGTGTGCGAGGAGGCCGATGTGGACAGCCTGATCGAGATCCTGGCGGGTGTTTTGGCTTAGCGCTATTAGGCATAGCAATTTGAAGCGGGCTCCAGACCGTCACGTGCCGTTTGGCACACGATTGGGCGAACTGGAGCCCGTTTTGCTATCGATTTACCATGGCCGGGATTGGCCGTGTGCAAAAAGTGGTAAATATGAGTACGGGCACTAACTTCGTAACATATAAATTAGTTGTTTTTAGACGAGTTGGGCCACATATGTCCAGTTTTGTAGTTGGCAAATTGGCTTAACTGGACTATCGATCGTCGTTCTAATGCCGGATTTGCCTTTTATGACTTCGAAAACGCTGCTACTAAAAAGGTAGCAGTACTCATATTTGGCATTTTTTGCACACGGGTATTCGCCAAGGGTCCATTTCGCCGCCCGAGCCCCGCTTCGTCGCTCCGCTCCTCGCGTGCTGCGCTGGAAAACGCTTCGCGTTTCCTCAGCTCCGCACCCTGTCGGGTTCGAATCCCATGTACCGGGCACAAAAAAGAAAGGCCTCCATCACTGGAGGCCTAACAATTCAATGGTGGGCGATGAGGGATTCGAACCCCCAGCCTTGTGCGTGTAAAGCACCTGCGCTAACCGTTGCGCCAATCGCCCGCAGGGATTGAGTATAGCGGAAACCCTGCGCTGTTCACCGCTAATTCATAACGAAAACTAAGCGGCGACTTTAGCGCCCTTGTCCTCGTCGATAAAGAAGCGCTTGTACCAAATGAGGAACGTCAGCGTGGTATAGATCTTGCGCTGGTTGAGCGCGCGACCCTTAAAGTGATCGTCGAGCAGTTTCATGAGCGCATCGGTGTCAAAGAAATCAGCAGCCCACGGCGCGGTGAAGTATTCCTTTACGTAGTCGTAATACTTTTGCTCGCGCAGCCAGAACTTGACCGGTACAGGGAAGCCCACCTTCTTGCGCGTTGCCCACTCGTCGGGCAGCGTGCGGTTGGCGGCGTGACGCAGGACGAGCTTGCAGCCTTCTTCGTTAACACGGTAGTTGGCGGGGATGTGCTCGGCAAACTCCATGACCTTCTTGTCCAGGAACGGGACGCGAAGCTCCAGAGAATGCGCCATGCACATTTTGTCGGCCTTGAGCAGAATGTCGCCCGGCAGCCACATGTTCATATCCAGATACTGTTTCTTGGAAAGCTCGCAGCAGTTGGGAACCTGCTTGTAGTACTCGGCGCACATCTCGGCGGCGTTCTTGCCGGTGTCATAAGCGGGCTTGAGCACCTCGTCGACTTCGGAGGGATCGAACACCTTTGCCTGACCCACATACCAGCGCTCGGGAACCTCGGCGCATTTCGTCAGGAAGTTGTGTCCCTTAAAGTAGGGGAGATGCTGAACGAGTGAGCCCAGGGCGCGACGTACGCCGAGCGGCACGCGCTTCTTAAAAGTGCGCATCTCGGGGGTGTCCTCGTACCACTCATAGCCGGCAAACAGCTCGTCGGCACCCTCGCCCGAAAGGACGACGGTGACCTCCTTGGAGGCCATCTGCGCCAGATAGTACAGCGGCACGCTGGACAGGTTCGATTGCGGCTCGTCCATGTGGTACTGGATATCGGGCAGTGCATCAAAGAACTCGTCGGCGGTAATCATCTTGCGCACGTTCTTGATGCCCAGCTTGTCGGAAAGCTCGGCGGCGTAGTTGGTCTCGTTGAAGTTCTTGTAATCGAAACCGACAGAATACGTGGTGTCGGGCATGAGACAGGCGGCAATGTAGCTGGAGTCCACACCGCCAGAAAGGAACGAGCCCACCTTAACATCGGCGATTCGGTGCGCAGCGACGCTTTCGTGCACGACCTTGTCGCACTCGTCCACGTACTCCTCGAAGGTCTTGGAGTTGTCGTCGGTGAAGTCACAGCTCCAGTAACGCTTGATGTCCATGGTGTTGGTCGTCAGGTCATACGTAAAGCAATGCGCCGGGGCAAGCTTGAACACGCCCTTAAAGAAGGTCTCCTCCGTGGCGGGGAATTGCAGCGTCAGGTAGGGGCGCAGCGCGTCGTGGTTGACAGCCTTCTCAAACTTGGGATGGTCCAGGAAGCTCTTGATCTCGGAGCCAAACAGCAGCGAGCCATCGGATGCCTGGTAGTAATAGAACGGCTTGATACCAAAGATGTCACGAGCACCAAAGAGTTTGTTCTTGTTCTGGTCGTGAATCACGAACGCGTACATGCCGCGCAGACGGTTGACCAGGTCCTCGCCCCACTCCTCGTAACCGTGTACCAGGACTTCGGTATCAGCGTTGCAGTGGAAGGCGTAGCCGGCCGCCTCCAGCTCGGCGCGAAGCTCCTGGAAGTTGTAGATCTCTCCGTTGAAGACAATCGTGACCTTGCCGTCGTCGCTCGACATGGGCTGGGCTCCAGCTTCGGAAAGATCGAGAATCGAAAGACGACGGAAGCCAAGGGCAACGTTGTCGACGATATGCTGGCCGCCCATATCGGGACCACGGTGGATGATGCGATTCATCATGGCCGTGAGAACCAGCTCACTCTGTTCATCTGTACCGGTAAAACCGACAAAACCGCACATGCAAGATCCTTTCTGCTGACGGCTCAGGTGTACTGCCGCAAGGATTGCGGCAGCTGATGTCAAATAATCTTTACTATCATGCCAATCTTTTGTTTCGTGATAGGGCATAAGCGCCGAGCGAACCGAAAAAACCACGTCCCGATCTTCAGACGAAGCGGCGGGACGTGGTTGCGAACGCTATGTTAAAGAACAGCGCCCAGAATTCCTTGTTTTTACACGGGGTGAACACTGTTGCCATTTATTAGACCACGGCACAGTCCATGCAATTTTTTAGAAGGCTGTGATGCGCGCAAGGTCAGGTGGCATATTAGGATGGTTGATAATACAGAATGTTTCATCGTTTCTGCCGCGGGACGTCTTCTGCCCTTTAAGGCTGAATTTAGCGAGAGAGGTCTTTGTATGTCGAGTCCGACACAAGAGAAGCTAACTCTGATGCGCTATATAGAGTTGCTCGAGGAAGATGACCTTGTTGTTTCCAGACCGAGCGCTTCGTGCGACCAGCGCATTGAGTTTGCGACTGATGACTCGCGCCAGGTGCGTCCGGGCACGTTGTTTGTCTGCAAGGGCCGTGCGTTTAAGCGCGAGTACCTGCTTTCGGCAATCGCCGATGGCGCCGTGGCCTACGTTTCCGAGGTCGATTACGATGTTGATCTTCCCGCGGTGATTGTGAGCGATATTCGTCGCACGCTCGCCGTGGTGGCAGATGCCTTTTATGGGCACCCGTCGGGTAAGGTGAAGGTCTGCGCCTTTACAGGCACCAAGGGCAAGTCGACCTGCAGCTTTTATCTGCGCGGCATCCTCGCCAACGAGGCCAAGCTTACGGGCTGTCATCGACCCGCTCTTAATACGGGCATTGAGTTCGACGACGGCATCGAGACGGGCCCTTCCAAGCTGACAACCCCCGAATCCTTCCTGCTGCAGTCTCGCATCGCACATGCTGCGGAGGCGGGTGCCCCGTGGCTGGTTATGGAGGCATCGAGTCAGGGCCTCAAATACGAGCGCACGGGCAAGATTGACTTTGAAGTCGGCGCCTTTACCAATATCGGCGAGGATCACATTTCGCCGATTGAGCATCCGACGCTCGAGGATTACTTTGCCAGCAAGCTCAAAATCTTCTCGCAGGGCCGTTTTGCCGTGGTCAATCTCGATATGGATAAGGTCGATCGCGTGCTCGAGGCGGCATCTCGTTGCGAACGTACGGTGACGTTCTCCCTGACCGACGAGCGTGCCGACGTGCTTGCGCTGGCGATTCGCAATGGCGACTGCGGCGTGGTGGCAACGGTGCGCACGCCCCGCTTTACGCGCGACATTGTGATTCCCACGCCGGTTAAGTTCAATGTGTCCAACGCGCTTGCCGCTATTGCCTGCGCCGAGGCCCTGGGCATTTCCGAAGAGGGTATCGTCCATGGCTTTGAGGGTGTCTTCGTTCCCGGCCGTATGGAGCTCTATCCGTCCGTATCGGGCAAAATCTTGGGCGTCGTCGATTATGCACATAACGGCATGAGTCTCGAGACGCTTCTGCGTGACTTACGCGAGAACTATCCCGAGCGCGAGCTGGCGGTCGTATTTGGCGCTACGGGCGGTAAGGGTGTCGATCGACGCACCACGATGGGCATCGCCGCCGGCAAGTATGCCGACCGAATCGTGATTACCGAGGATGACCCCGGCCCCGAGGATGTCGAGGATATTTGCGCCGAGATCGCGCGCAACGTTCAAGCGCAGGGAAATGATAACTGGCAAATCGTGACTGATCGCGTTGCCGCTATCGAGACTGCCGTGCGCGAAACCGTCCGTCCTGCCGTGGTCATCGTGACCGGTAAGGGCGAGGAAGAGCGTATGCTGCGCAAGAACGGAGCCGAGCCTTGTGAGCGCGACGGTTCGATTCTCAAGCGCACCCTTGCGGCGTACGACGCCTAGACCAAGCCCCTTCTATGTAAACGGAGTGACCATGTCCCACAACATCCTGCCGACCGTTGCCGAGCTTTCGGGCGAGATGCGCGAGCGTCTTGCCAAGGTCAAGTATGTCTTTACCGATCTGGACGCCACGATGCTCGCCCCCGGTTCGTGCGTACTGCGCGATAACGACGGCAATCCCTCGACCAAGCTCGTCGAGGCGGTTGTCGCGCTCGCTCGTGCCGGCATCCAGGTGGTCCCCACCTCGGGTCGCAATCGCACCATGATCCATGAGGACGCCCGCGTGCTCGGCCTCAACTCCTACATCGGCGAGATGGGCGGCCTGGTCATGTACGACCTCAAGGGCAACGACTGGGAGTACCTGACGGGCGACATGCCCTACGACCCCGCCTGCGGTCTCACGCCGCACCAGGTGATCGAGCAGACCGGCGTGTGCGAGAAGATCCTTGCCCGCTGGCCGCACAAGATCGAATACCACAACGACATGTCGACCGGCTACAAGTACCGTGAGGTCACCGTCGGCATGCGCGGCGATGTGCCCGACGATGAGGTCCAGGCCATCCTGGACGAGGCCGGCTGCGGTCTGGTCTGGGCTTGCAACGGCCATCTGACTCACCTGTCCAAGCCGACGACGCTCGAGCTTAATCGCGTCGAGGACGGCCGCGCCTTCAACATCAATCCGGCGGGTCTCAACAAAGGCGTTGCCATTGCGCGCTTCTGCGAGCACCTGGGGATCGAGCGCGAGGAGACGCTTGCGCTCGGCGACTCCGAGTCCGACTTCTACATGGCCGACCATGTTGGCATGTTCTGCCTGGTCGAGAACGGTCTGACGAGCGCCGGTGCCCCGGAGTTCTTGGACGCCTGCGACAATGCCTATATTACGCGCGGCAAGATTGTCGACGGTTGGGTGGCAACGGCCGAGCTGCTGGTCGCAGCCCGTTCGTAGCGCGACGCATCACGAGTGGTCGCATTTTTCGAGAGAGAATCTGGTGAGGTAATGTCCGATATCGATAATCTGGCCGGGGACACGCGTCCGATCGGCGTGTTCGACTCGGGCCTGGGCGGCCTGACGGTTGCGCGCGCGATCGCAACGGCGCTTCCGCACGAGTCCGTCTACTACTTCGGTGACACTAAGCGCTGCCCTTATGGCACCCGCACCGAGGACGAGGTTCGCTCGTTTGCGCTGCAGGCGGGTCGCTGGCTATCGAGGCACGACGTTAAGATCATGGTCATCGCCTGTAACACGGCGACCGCCGCGGCCTTGCGTCTGGCTCAGCAAGTGCTCGACGTTCCCGTGATCGGCGTGATCGCCCCGGGCGCGCGCGCCGCCATTAACAGCACGCGTACGCGTCGCGTGGGCGTGCTGGCCACCAACCTCACCATTCGCTCGGGCGCCTACACGCGCGCCATCCAGGACTTGGATGCTGGTGTCGATGTGTATGGCTGCCCAGCTTCGAGCTTTGTCGAGGTCGTCGAGCACGAGCTCGCCTCGGGCGCGCATCTGCAGGAGCAGTGGCTCGAGAACGAGGATATTTTTGATACGCCAGCCGTTCGCGCGCTGGTCGGCGCCACAGTCGAGCCGCTGCACGATCGTGGCATCGATACCGTGGTGCTCGGCTGTACGCACTTCCCGCTGCTGGTGGGTCCCATCCGCCATGCGCTGGGACCCGGGGTGCGCGTGGTGAGCTCCGCCGAGGAGACCACCCGCGAGCTGACCGATATTCTCACGCGCCGCGAGCAGCTGGCGGGCGATACCGCTGAGCCGCAGCATCGCTTTGCCACCACGTCTGACAACATTGCCGAGTTTGCGGTGGCGGGTAGCTTTATCTTTGGCCAGCCGCTCAAGAGCATCGAACATATCGATATCGACGAACTGAAATAGATACAGGGTTATCGTCCAAAGACTTGCCCCCTTCTTTTGCCGAAAGGATATTTCTATGGAGTACATGCAGGTCAACCGCGCCAACGGCCGTGCCGCCAACGAGCTGCGCCCCGTCAAGCTCACCCGTGGTGTTATGAAGCATGCCCACGGCTCGTGCCTGGCTGAGTTCGGTGACACGCGCGTGCTGTGTGCCGCCACCATTGAGGAGGGCGTGCCGGGCTGGCGCAAGGGCGCCAAGGCCGGTTGGGTAACCGCAGAGTATGCCATGCTGCCGGCATCGACCGGTAAGCGCTGCAAGCGCGAGTACGCCAATCGTAAGGGCCGCTCCATGGAGATCGAGCGCCTCATCGGCCGCAGCCTGCGTACCGTCGTCAACATGAAGGCGCTCGGCGAGTACACCGTCACCGTCGACTGCGATGTGATCCAGGCCGATGGCGGCACGCGTACGGCGAGCATTACCGGCGCCTGGGTGGCGCTGCACGACGCCCTTGCCATGTGGGTCGAGGCGGGCAAACTCGAGCGCATTCCGCTCACGGGCCAGGTCGCTGCCATCTCAATGGGCGTTGTCGACGGCAACACCCTGCTCGACCTCGATTATTCCGAGGACAGCCACGCTGAGGTCGACATGAACCTCGTTGCCACCGATACCGGTGAGATGATCGAGCTCCAGGGCACTGGCGAGCAGGCACCTTTCGACCGCAAGCGCCTCAATGCCCTGCTCGATTTGGGCGACAAGGGCATCGCCGAGCTCATTGAACTCCAACGCCAAGCTCTCGCCTAACCTGCCAAAAAGGGACAGGTTTATTTTGGCAGGTTTTATCTGGGAAAACGTCGAAGTATAAGACTGCCGTTGATTGAGAGGGGAGAGAGGCCGAAGTCCTCGTCGTCCTCAACTCGGTATTGCAATAGAGACAAGGAGGCCAGCTATGGCACTTGAGAAGATTGACATCGACACCCTCGACCCGGCGGCGACCATCGTCGTGGCAACAGGCAACGCCCATAAGCTCACCGAGATCGAGGCCATTTTGGGCAAGGTCATGCCCGAGGTGCGCTTTGTGGCGCTCGGTCAGCTGGGCGATTTTGAGGACCCCGAGGAAAACGGCACGACGTTTTTGGAGAACGCCATCATCAAGGCGCAGGCTGCCGTTGAGGAGACGGGCCTTATGGCCATCGCCGACGATTCTGGCTTGGTCGTCGACGCGCTGGACGGCGAGCCGGGCGTGTATAGCGCGCGCTATGCGGGCGTGCATGGCGACGATGCCGCCAACAACGCCAAGCTTCTCGTTAACCTGGAAGGCGTGGCAGACGAGGATCGTACCGCGCGCTTTATGAGCGTCGTCGCGCTTATCGATACGGACGGCCTGGTCACCTATGGCGAGGGCGTCTGCGAAGGCGTTATCGCGCACGAGGGCCGCGGCGATCATGGCTTTGGCTACGACCCGCTGTTCCTGCCGGTCGATACGCCGGGCAAGACCATGGCCGAGCTCACGGCGGACGAGAAGAACGCCATCAGCCATCGTTTCCATGCGCTCGAGCATCTGTCCGCCAAGCTGACGGGCGAGGAGTAGACCGTGCGTGCGGTGGTGCAGCGCGTGCTCAACGCCGGCGTGACAGTCGACGGCGAGTGCGTGGGCCGCATTGGACGCGGCTACCTGGTGTTGCTGGGCGTGGGCCACGGCGACACACGCGCCGAAGCCGACAAGCTGTGGGGCAAGCTCCGCGGGCTGCGTATCAACGAGGACGAGAATGGCAAGACCAACTTGGCGCTGGCCGATGTCGACGGCGAGGTACTCGTGGTGTCGCAGTTCACGCTGTTTGCCGACTGCCGCCACGGCCGCCGTCCGTCGTTTACGGATGCCGGCGCGCCCGATGTCGCTAACGAACTTTACGAGTACTTTCTGACACTCGTCGCCCAGGACGTTGAGCATGTGGCGCACGGTATCTTTGGCGCCGATATGAAGGTCGACCTAGTCAACGACGGTCCGTTCACCATCGTTCTGGACACCGATAGTCTGTAAGTAGTCAATTTGGGGCCGGGTTTTTTAGCTGCTTGCGTATGGCTGCAGCAGGGTGCTATAGTATTAGAGTTTTGTCTATCTTAGGGGTATTATCCCCTTTTTGAATTGCACCCTCTGGAGGCCCTATTCATGGAAGAGATGGAAGTCAATCACGTCGACGACATCCACGAGAAGCTGACCGATATGGTGGGCGATCGCGTCAAGGTTAAGGCCAACATGGGCCGTACCCGCGTCATCGAGCGCATGGGCACCATCAAGAGCGTCCACCCCGCCGTCTTTATCGTTGAGGTTGACGAGCGTCGCGGCCGCAAATCGCGTCAGTCCTACCAGTACATCGATGTCCTTACCGGCCAGGTCGAACTGTTCGACCCCGAGAGCGGCGAACATATCTTTACCCCGCTCGGCAACCAGCTCGAGGAGCACTAACGGTGACCGATCGGTCCCTCATCCTTACCGCGCCGGCAAAGATTAACCTCTATCTGGGGGTTCATACCGAGCGCGACGCCCGCGGCTATCACAGGGTCGATTCCCTGATGGCAGCCGTCGGTCTAGCCGATACCGTGACGGTCACGCCGGCGCAGGCGTTGACCGTCCAGACGGTTCCGGCATCCGATTTTCCCATGCAAAAAAATACGGCTTATCGGGCGGCAATCGCTATGGCCGAGCATTACGGTCGCGACGCCAACGTGTGCGTGACGATCGAAAAGCGCATTCCGCTGTGCGCCGGCCTGGGAGGTCCTTCGACGGATGCCGCCGCGGTCATCGTTGCCTTGGCCGAGCTGTGGGGTATCGACCGCACCGACCCTGCGCTCGGTGACATCGCTCGCGGTATCGGCGCCGACGTGCCGTTTTTTTTGCACGCGAGTCCCGCATTCTACGTCGGCGGGGGAGATGTGCTGGCCACTGAGTATCCTGCGCTTCCAGCGACACCTGTCGTATTGGTCAAACCGCACGAGACGAGCGTTTCAACGGTTGAAGCGTATCGACGATTTGATGAGAGCCCGGTGCCCGCGGACAAACCCGGTGCGATTGCTTCTGTCTTACGCGCCGGCGATGCCGAGGCGGCATATGCGCTCGTTCATAACAATCTGGGCGTCATATCCGCGCAGATGGAGCCGCGGATCCAGGCAGTTCTCGACTGGCTGCGCGCACAGGAGGGAACTGTTGCCGTGGACGTGTGCGGTTCGGGTGCTTGCTCGTTTGCCATTTGCGATACCGTCGCTGCAGCAGCCCATCTTGCGGGAGCTGCCCAGCAAAATGGCTGGTGGGCCTGCGCGACTGAGCTTATTCCCAACACGGTTCAAATCGACGCGCCAAAGAAATAAAAATTTCTCTAGCACGCGACGAAAATCTTTGTTACTATAGTCGAGCTAACGGGTTGTGGCTCAGTTTGGTAGAGCACTGCGTTCGGGACGCAGGGGTCGCTGGTTCAAATCCAGTCAACCCGACCAGAGCATGAGAAGGGACCGCTTCTTGCGGTCCCTTTTTTTTAGCTATTGTTGTGATACCGCGGCACCCGCGGTATACTCATTCGAGCTTGTCTCGCTGTATTGTGGAGGTCTACATGTTTGGACTGAGGGCTCCTGAGCTCATCATTATTCTCGTCGTTATCTTGATCATCTTCGGGCCTAAGAACCTGCCGAAGCTCGGCAAGTCTCTCGGCTCTACCGTCAAGAATATCCGCGAGGGTATGGAGGGCGACGATAAGGGCGAAACCAAGCAGGCCGAGGACGTTGTGGTCGAGGAGTCCAAGGAGGACAAGGAGATCGCAGAGCTCGAGGCCAAGCTCGCTGCTGCCAAGAAAAAGCAGGCAGAGGACAGCGACGCGGACGCAGAGTAGTCCCATCCCTTTGGGGTGAGCACCTGACCGGCTTGCCCGCAGGCTAGCCGGTCTTTTTCGTTTTGTTGACAGTTGATCGTTACACCATAGTTGGGGAGATATCCGTATGGACGCAAGCCAGATCGTACTGACCGCTGAGGGCCGCCAGAAGCTCGTCGAGGAGCTCGCTTGGCGTGAGGGCGATTACGCCAAGGAGATCGTCGAGGACATCAAGGAAGCCCGCGCGTTCGGCGACCTTTCGGAGAACTCCGAGTACGACGCCGCCAAGGACAAGCAGGCCCAGAATGCTGCTCGCATTGCCGAGATTCAGGCTATTCTCGCCAACGCTCAGGTTGCTGCCACCACGGGCAATCTGACCGTCTCCATCGGTTCCACCGTTTCTCTGATCGATCCCAACGGTGAGGTCATGGAAGTCACGCTCGTCGGTACCACCGAGACCAACTCGCTCGAGCACAAGATCTCCAACGAGTCTCCGGTCGGCCACGCCATCATCGGTCACGGCGAGGGCGACTCCGTTGAGGTCGTTACGCCTTCGGGCAAGACCCGCGTCTACACCATCGCAAAGATCGCACGCTAGACCACGGTCCCGCGTAAAGGTATGTTTTCGCTCCCTGGGACCGAATCCTGGGGAGCGTTTTAGTTTGAGGAGCTAACTTATGGCAGAGAACCAGAACGTCGCCGAGCAGGCATCGACGCTCAACGACGAGCGCGCCACGCGCCTGGCCAAGCGCGCCGCCCTGTTCGAGGCGGGCCAGAACCCCTATCCCGAGCACTCCGAGATCGAGGACTACGTTGCCAACATCGAGGCTAAGTATGCCGAGCTTGCCGATGGCGAGGACACCGAGGACGTTGTGAAGATCGGCGGCCGCGTGGTCGCCAAGCGTGGTCAGGGCAAGATCATGTTCATTGTCGTCCGCGACGCGACTGGCGAGATTCAGCTGTTCTGCCGTATTAACGACATGGACGAGGCAGCCTGGAGCACGCTTAAGGCCCTTGACTTGGGCGATATCCTGGGCGTGACCGGCGTGGTCGTGCGCACCAAGCGTGGCCAGCTTTCCGTCGCCCCCAAGAGCGCGACGCTGCTCTCCAAGGCCGTTCGCCCGCTGCCCGAGAAGTTCCATGGCCTCTCCGACAAGGAGACCCGCTATCGTCAGCGCTATGTCGACCTGATTGCCAACGACGATGTTCGCGAGACCTTCCGTAAGCGCTCGCAGATTCTCTCCACCTTCCGCCGCTTTATGGAGTCCGACGGCTATATGGAGGTCGAGACCCCCATTCTGCAGACTATCCAGGGTGGCGCTACGGCTAAGCCGTTCATCACGCACTTTAACGCGCTCGATCAAGAGTGCTACCTGCGCATTGCTACCGAGCTGCACCTCAAGCGCTGCATCGTCGGTGGCTTTGAGCGTGTCTTTGAGATTGGCCGCATCTTCCGTAACGAGGGCATGGACCTTACCCACAACCCCGAGTTCACCACGATGGAGGCCTACCGTGCCTTCTCCGATCTCGAGGGCATGAAGGCGCTCGCCCAGGGCGTCATCAAGGCTGCCAACAAGGCCATCGGCAACCCCGAGGTCATCGAGTACCAGGGCCAGACCATCGACCTTTCTGGTGAGTGGGCCAGCCGTCCCATGACCGACATCGTCTCCGACGTGCTCGGCAAGAAGGTCACCATCGATACACCGGTCGAGGAGCTTGCCGCCGCCGCGCGCGAGAAGGGCCTGGAGATTAAGCCCGAGTGGACTGCTGGCAAGATCATCGCCGAGATTTACGATGAGCTGGGCGAGGACACCATCGTCAACCCGACCTTCGTATGCGATTACCCCATCGAGGTCAGCCCGCTTGCCAAGCGTTTTGAGGACGACCCGCGTCTGACGCACCGCTTTGAGCTGGTCATCGCCGGCCACGAGTACGCCAACGCATTCTCCGAGCTCAACGACCCGGTCGACCAGGCCGAGCGCTTTGCTGCCCAGATGGCTGAGAAGGCCGGCGGCGACGACGAGGCTATGGAGTACGACGAGGACTACGTGCGCGCCCTCGAGTACGGTATGCCTCCCGCGGGCGGCATCGGCATCGGTATCGATCGCGTGGTCATGCTGCTCACCAACCAGGCTTCCATTCGCGACGTCCTGCTGTTCCCGCACATGAAGCCCGAGAAGGGTTTCCAGTCCGGTGCCGCCGCTGCCAAGGCTGCCGAGGCCGGCAACGCCGCAAGCCCGTTCGTCAAGCCGCTCAAGCCCACGCTCGATTACTCCAAGATCGCCGTTGAGCCGCTGTTCGAGGAATTCGTCGACTTTGATACCTTCTCCAAGAGCGATTTCCGCGCTGTGAAGGTCAAGGCATGCGAGGCCGTCAAGAAGTCCAAGAAGCTGCTGAACTTTACGCTCGACGACGGCACCGGCACCGACCGCACCATCCTCTCCGGCATCCATGGCTACTATGAGCCCGAGGACCTGGTCGGTAAGACGCTGCTCGCCATCACCAATCTGCCTCCGCGCAAGATGATGGGTATTCCCAGCTGCGGTATGCTGATCAGCGCCATCCACGAGGAGGAGGGCGAGGAGCGCCTCAACCTGATCCAGCTCGACGCTTCCATCCCCGCTGGCGCAAAGATGTGCTAGGGGGTTACGCGGGTTTACCAACCCGCGTAACCAGTTGACGCTGCAAGCCCGCCAGAGCGGCAATCTGCCTTTCAACTTCGGCGGCATGACCAAAAGGTCAATGCCGCCTCGCTTCAAGGCACCTTGCTCGCTCTGGCGGGCTTTCGCTCATATGACCCAATCCGCTGTCAAGAGCCACAATGGCCCCGCCGACCGCTTGCAATCGGTCGGCGGGGCCTGCCGTTAACCCGTCCCGGTCCGCCCCCGGCATGTCATCGACGCCTTCGGCTCAGTCTCATATCCGCGGATACCGTTCTGTCGGCCCGCACTCCGTTCCTTCGGCGGGGTTCCCCAAGTCTGTCGAGGCGCATGCGGAGGGCTCCGCGCGCACAGCGAAATAGGGGGTATCCCCGAAGGCCGCCCGGCTCGCCGGGACGGGGGCTATGTCTATTCCGCGCCCTCCCGGCACATCATGCCGAGGGCCCAGAGCCACCTCACGAGCTCGGCCGCGGTGGCCGCGTTGGCCTTCGCCGCGGGCACGCCGCGGGCGAGCATCTCCTTGCGCCGCCGCAGGAGCCGCTCGGACCCCTTCCTCCCGTGCATCCTTATCTCGAGGGGCACGCCCGTGTCCCTTGGCATGAGCTTCGGCTGGTGCCGTGCCGCGGCGTAGCACCATGAACCCTCAACGGCCAGCTTCCTCACGAGCGCGTTGCCCGCACCGCTGATGCCTCCGAGCCGCACGGAGTCGCCACTCGACCTCTGACTCGGCGCGAGGCCGAAATAGGCCGTGACCTGCCTTCCGGAACGGAACCTCGTGAAGTCGCCGACCTCGGCCGAGAAGGCTGCGGCCAGCGCGAAGGCGCAGCCCTTGATCGACTGGAGGGCGGCCACCTCCGCGGCGATCGGGCTGGCATCCACGGCGGCCCTGTACTCGGAGAGCAGGTCCGCCCGGGCCTCCGCCGCGGCCTCGACCTCGTTCCTCAGGGCGGCGAGCGTCCGAACCCCGCCATCGTCCTCCGGCCTGACCTTGTCGAGCCACCTCAGGAAGTCGTAGGTCCAGTACTTCCTCGGGTTGCCGGCGGGCGTGGTGCCGCCGTAGACGAACCCTCGCTTTGCGAGGAAGGCGAGCAGCCGCTGCTTGGCGGTCGCCAGGCGCGCGGTCGCCCCGTCGTAGGCGCCGGCGAGGTCCCTGATGCCTTCGACCTCGGGGGAGGGGATCCATACGGGGGAGATGTCGTGGGCGAGTATCGCCTTGGCCATCCTGGCGGCGTCGTTCCTGTCGTTCTTGGAGGCCGAGTCGGCGGCCGACCTGGGGATCTTCGAGACCGCGGCGACGACGCACTCGACGCCGAGCCCGGCGAGCTCCCTTTGCGGGGCGAAGCCGAGGTAGCCGCTCTCGTAGGCCGCGAGCGACGGCCCGGGGAACCCATCCATCCACCCGGCGATCTCGCCCCAGGGGTTGCCGGGGAACCTCCTCGTCACGGCCTCGCCGGTGTCCGCGTCGAGGGCGCAGACGGTGGTCGACCTCAGGTGGACGTCCATCCCGAACGCGGTAGAATACTTTGGCATGGGAGCCTCCCAACCTCGTTGCGGCGCGGCTGCGCCTATGGCACTTCAACATCATTGTCGCAGCCCCGACCCGCGGTCACGAGCGGGGGCTCCTATCTTTTTAGTGCCCTCGGATTGGGTCATAGTGTCTGTCGTTGCCAAGGCATCGGCGTTGCCTTGGCCGTCAATAGTCATCGGGGGCATTCTTAAACGACTACTCAACGGCTATTGCGCACATGGCTCGCATGACAGCCGTCTCTTTTATGTTTCCTTTAGCCGTCGCTGCCCAGGATGGGAGTTAGTCGGTAGGAAGGGAGTGCCTATATGGACGACGCGAGCGAGCGTGCAATCGAAGAGGACATGCTCGATCAGTTCAATTACTTTGACGATGAGGATGAGGAGCTGATCGATCGTCGCGAGCCGGCGCCGCTTGACTCATTTGATCTGGTCGATGAAGAGCCCGACGAGGACGAGGGCGAATCAACGGAGCCCCCACAGCCCTCGCGCCTTGACTCGCTGCTTTCGAGAGCCCCCCTGCACCACGGCGTTCGTGCCGGCGCGCTCCATATGAAAACTGACTGGCATCAGATCGTGACGGCAGGCGATGAGCTTGCCGTCGATGCGCCGCTCACCGATAAGTCATCCATCATCTGCCGCACCGGCATGCTTATGCTGGCAAGCGGAACAGGTGCCTGGCGCGTGCGCGATACCATGAATCGTGTTGCCGCTGTGCTCGGCGTCACGATTCACGTCGACCTGAGTCTCCTGTCGTTTGAGTGCACCTGCATCGAAGATGGCCACTGCTTTAACGAGGTCGTCAGCCTACCCACAACGGGAGTTAATACTCATCGCATTTGGATGATGGAGAGCTTCTTAAAGGAAATCGAGATTTACGGGCGCCGGTTTACCGTGCACGAGTACCACGAGATGCTCAAGACCGTTGAGAGCTCAAAGCCCGATTACGCTCCCTGGCAACAGGGCCTTGCGGCAGCCTGTGCTTGCGGCGCCTTCGTCTTTTTGCTCGGCGGCGGCCCTATCGAGATGGCCTGCGCATTCGTAGGCGCTGGTGTCGGCAACTTTGCTCGCTCCCATATTCTCAAGCAGGGTCTTGGCCAGTTTAGCGCGCTGACGACTGGCGTTGCGCTCGCTTGCGTTTCGTATCTGCTGGCATTGCTCGGCCTTGGCCAGGTCATCCCTGGGGCAATGTCGCACCAAGAAGGCTATATCGGCGCCATGCTCTTTGTGATTCCCGGCTTTCCCCTTATTACGGCAGGCCTCGACATCGCAAAGCTCGACATGCGAAGCGGTATCGAGCGCCTTTCGTATGCCGTATCGATTATTGTGATGGCGACCCTCGTAGGTTGGATGGTTGCCGAGTGTGTGGGACTGGCGCCGGATGACTTCGCCCCGCTCGGCCTCTCACCGTTGGCTCTTACGCTCTTGCGCATACTGATGAGCTTTATCGGAGTATTTGGCTTCTCGGTTATGTTCAACAGTCCGATAAAGATGGCCGCGGCGGCTGGGCTCATCGGTGCCGTGTCTAATACCTTGCGCCTTACGCTCGTCGATGCGCCGACGATGCTTCCCTTTCTGGGCCTGAGTGCAGGCATGCCTCCCGAGGCGGCGGCGTTTATCGGGGCGCTCGTATCGGGCCTGCTGGCAAGCCTGGCCGAAATCAAGCTCACCTACCCACGCATCGCCCTCACGGTGCCATCGATTGTCATCATGGTGCCGGGGCTGTATCTGTATCGCTCGATGTACTACATGTGCACGTTTGACACGGTTAATATGCTTGGCTGGTTTGTGCGTGCGGTGCTCATCGTGGCGTTCCTTCCCGTCGGCCTGAGCGTAGCGAGAACTCTCACCGATCCCCGCTGGCGCCACACCAGCTAATTGGCGCAAGGGGGACAGGTTACTTTGCACCAATACGTCGAGCATCTCCACAAACTCAACGCTTACGAAGCGCATGCGTTTCGTGCTAGGCTGGTTCCACCACATAAGTAGTCGCAGACGCGCGTACCACGGGCGGGCGAGATGAAGTTCCAACAGCTCCATCTTGCCCGCCCGTTTTTGTTGCGTGGCGCCGCGGTACAACACAGAGAGGAATCTGCCCTTTATGCCTATCAACAAACGAGAGAGCCTGCTGTTCACCTTTATCATGTGCTTTTGCATGGTGCTCTGGATGAGCATCTACAACGTTGCCCTGCAGCACGGGGCCATCAACGGCGAGGTCGTTGCCGCTGCGTGGCTCGGCTTCCCCGTTGCCTACATTTTTGCCATGTGCTGCGACTGGTTCGTCGCCAGCCCGCTCGCCAAGGGTTTCGCCTTTAAGTACTTGGTCACGCCGGGCAAGAGCTCGCCACTTGCCATGACGCTCGCCGTCAGCTCCTGCATGGTCGTTCCCATGGTCATCATCATGTCGCTGTACGGTGCCTGCGAGGGTCTGACACACATGCCCGGCGGCATCCTTGCGAACCTGTATTCCGTGCCCGCGATCTGGATGATCAACATCCCGCATAATTTTGTGATGGCGCTGCCGTGGAACCTTTTGGTAGCCGGTCCGATTTCCCACTTCGTCTTCCGTCGCGCCTTCCCTGTGGGGACGGTTTTCGAGGAGGAGCATGCCGAGCTCTTGGAGCAGGCTATGGCTCCTGAGTGCGAGTAGCTCGCTTAGGGATCTGCTGAGCGCGGGCGACTTGCTTGGTTGGAGCCCTAAGCGTGGATAGCTCTCTCGGCGACATCGCGGGCGTGAGCGGTGCGCATGACCGGAGGGCCCGTGCTGCTCCGTTGCCCGACGTGCTAGCGCGCAGAACAATCTGTTGGTGCATTCGGCGGCTGCTGAAGCGTTTCGGCAGCCGCTTTTTATACGGAGTTTAAATACAACAGTCTGTTGGATTACGTAGAGTGGTATATCTCTAGCAGGAAAAATGCGAGAGACGGAGCATTATGGCGTTGCTAGTAGGACTGGACGTAGGGTCGACGACGACCAAAGTTTACGCGATGCACGAGGATATGACCGAGGCGTGGTGGGGATATCGCCGCCACGGGGCGTGTCAGACAGCGAGCGTGCGCGCCATGCTCGGCGAGCTCGCCGAGCGCTTTCCCCATGAGTCGCTGCGCGTTGCGGTGACCGGCTCGGGTGCGCGCGATATCGCGACCGCGCTGGGCGCCTCGTACGTTCAGGAGGTGGTCGCCAACGCGCTCGTGATCAGCAGGTTCTATCCGCAGACGCGCTGCGCCATCGAGCTGGGCGGCCAAGACGCCAAGATGATCTTCTTCCGCACCAACGATAAGGGAGACATCGAGGTTGCCGACATGCGCATGAACGGCTCGTGCGCAGGCGGTACCGGTGCATTTATCGACGAGATGGCAAAGCTCATGGGGGTCGGCACCGAATCGGGCGAGTTCGAGCAGCTCGCAAGCCGGGGAACGACCGTCCACGAGGTCTCGGGCCGCTGCGGCGTGTACGCAAAGACCGATATCCAGCCGCTGCTCAACGAGGGCATTCCTACCACCGACCTGGCGCTTTCGGCGCTTCACGCGGTCGCCCGCCAAACGATCGGCGGTCTGGCCCAGGGTATCGACATCGAGCCGCCGGTAATCTTCGAGGGCGGTACGCTCGCCTACAACCCCACGCTGGTCCGCGTGTTCCGGGAGCAACTGAATCTATCGGACGATCAGGTTATCGTCCCGCGCGATCCGCAGATCATGGTCGCGCGCGGTGCCGCCCTGTCGCTGACCGACATGTTCGCATCGTCCCAACCGATCGACCTTCCCGACGCTTTTGTCCGGCTGGATAAGCTCGAGACGGTCGCGCCCGCAAGCGGGGAGGGACGTCTTGCCCAGCCCTTTTTTGCCACACCTGCCGAGCAGGTGGATTTTACGGCACGCCATGGCAAAGAGACGCCGGCAAAGGGTCCGGATGCGCATGCGCCCGGAGAGACGGTGCGTGTGGCGCTCGGTATCGATTCGGGGAGCACGACGACCAAGTTCGCCCTGGTCGATGAGGCGGGTGAGCTTGTCGATTCGTTCTACGCGTCTAATAACGGCAGACCGCTCGACGTCGCCCAACAGGGTCTTGTCAGCTTGAAGAACCGCTGGGAGACAGCGGGAGTCACGCTTGCGATCGATGCCGTGGGCACCACGGGATACGGCGAGGAGCTTTTCGCGCGCGCGTTCCACGCCGACTACCATACGGTCGAGACGGTCGCGCACGCCCGCGCCGCGTGCGCATGCGTTCCCGATGCGACCTTCGTGCTCGACATCGGCGGACAGGATATGAAGGCCATCTGGCTCAACCACGGCGTGCTGACCGATATCGTCGTCAACGAGGCGTGCTCTGCGGGCTGCGGCTCGTTCCTCGAGGGTTTTGCCAAAAACCTCGGAATAGCCGTTGAGGATATCGCGACCGAGGCATTTTCGTCCAAAGCCCCCGCCGTTCTCGGCAGCCGCTGCACGGTGTTCATGAACAGCAGCGTCGTTTCCGAGCAGCGGCGCGGTAAGGGTCCGGGCGACATCATGGCCGGTCTCTGCCGTTCGATTATCGAGAACGTGTTCACCAAGGTCATTCGCGTTTCAAATCTCAACCGTCTGGGCGACAAAGTCGTCGTCCAGGGCGGCACGTTCCGAAACGACGCGGTGCTGCGCGCATTCGAGCAGTATCTGGGCAAACCCGTCACGCGTGCGCCCCACCCGGGGCTGATGGGCGCTATCGGTATCGCCCTGCTCGCGCGCGAGGAATGCCGCAAGGGCGACGCCGGCACGTCGTTTATCGGGCTCGATGCCGTGGAGCGCTTCGAGCATCGCGAGTTCGGCGGCGTTACCTGCCGTCGGTGCAACAACCGCTGCCAGCGCGCGGTCGTGGCATTTGGCGACGGCTCGCTTTACGTCACGGGCAATCGCTGCCCGCGCGGCGGCGCCATCTCATGGGATGAGCTCGTGCGCGAGGTTCCCGCGGCGGAGAAGCTGCGTCCGCAGGGTGCTTGCGAGGCACAGGCACCCGGCACGGGGCGCGACCGGACCGCGGCTGCCCCCAATCTCTTTGTCGACCGCGAGAAGCTGCTGTTCGGGTCGTACCCCACGGTTCCCGTCTGCGGGGGGCGCGATGTCACGATCGGCATTCCCCGTGTGCTCGAGTTCTGGGACACCATGCCGTTCTGGTCGACGTTCTTCAGCACGCTCGGCTTTAAGGTGCGCGTCTCGGGACGCAGCACCAAGGCGATGTACGAGCGCGGTCTGGCGCACGTCACATCCGACACCGTGTGCTTCCCGGCCAAGCTCGTCCACGGGCACATCCGCAATCTCGTCGACGCCGGCGTCGACCGCATCTTCATGCCCATCATCACGACGGTGCCCACCGAAAACACCGCCTCTACCAGCGAGTGGATGTGCGCCGTCGTAAAGGGATACCCCTACGTGATGCGCAATTCCGATAACCCGGAGGAGCGTTTCGGCGTTCCGTTCGATACGCCGCTGTTCCACTGGTACGACGAGGGCGACCGAAACCGCCAGCTCAAGGCGTGGTGCAAGGAGACCTTCGATATCGATGCCGACCTGGTTGCCAAGGCGACCGAGCAGGCGGACCGCGCGCAGCAGACGTTTGAGAACCAGCTGCAGCTGCGCGGCAGGCAGGTGCTCGAGAACGTGCGCGAGGACGGCGGCTACGCGGTGGTGATCGCTTCGCGCCCGTACCACAACGACCCGCTGGTCAACCACGGGCTGCCCAAGCTCTTCTCTGAGCGCGGCATCCCCGTGCTGACGCCCGATGCGGTGCCGGGGGTCTGCAACGTCGATCTTTCCAACAGCCGCATCGACATCGTGAACAACTACCATGCGCGCATGCTGTCGTGCGCGGTCATCGTCGCATCGACGCCCGAGCTCGAGCTCGTGCAGATGGGCAGCTTCGGCTGCGGCCACGATGCGTATCTCACCGACGAGATTGCGCGCATGATGGGCGAGATGGGCTCCAAGGTTCCGATGATGATCAAGCTCGATGAGAGCGACGTCGCCGGTCCCATGGGCATTCGCGTGCGTTCGTTTATCGAGTCGGTCAACCGTCGTCGCGCGGAGGAGCGTGCCGAGGGCGCCCGGGTGCACGCGGTCCATCCGCTCGACGACCCGTATAAGGTCAAGTACACCAAGCGCGACCGGCACGACAAGATCGCGCTGGTCCCCAACACCTCCCATGCGTTCTGCAGGCTCATGACCGCGGCGATGCGCAATCAGGGCGTGCGCGCCGAGGCCCTTGATATCGGGCGCGAGGATGCCATCCGCCTGGGCAAACGCTATGTGCACAACGACATCTGCTTCCCCGCGCAAATCGTGATCGGCGAGGCGCTCGCGGCACTCGAGAGCGGTAAGTACGACCCGCACGACGTCGCCGTGGTGACTGGCAAGTATATCGGCGACTGCCGCCTGACGCACTACATGCCCCTGCTGCGCCGCGCGCTCGACGACGCGGGATACGACTATGTCCCGGTGCTCACCAACGACGACGTCGATGCCCACAATGCGCATCCGGGCTTCAAGCTCGGCCTTGGCCCGAGCATCCAGATCGCCTACGGTCTTCCCATGATCGATGCCCTCGAGGCCATGCTTAGGCGCATCCGTCCCTACGAGCTCGAGAAGGGCGCGGCGGACGCTGCGTTCGACCGCGCGCTCGATGAGGTTATCGAGGGCATGGAGCGCTCCGGGCTGAGAGGCCAGGCGACGGGCTTCAAACGCGCGCTTGCGATCATGGACGCCGTTCCGTACGACCGCTCGAACCCGCATCCGACCGTTCTCATCGTGGGCGAGTACCTGCTCAATTTCCATCTCGGCGCCAACCACGAGATCGAGCGCTACCTCGAGGACAACGGGCTCGAGGTCATCGAGGCGCGCATGACCGACGTGATCCGCAAGACCTATTTCTACAAGCATGCGCAGTCGCGCGAGTTCCACGTCGACCTGTCGCTGCCCGAAAAGGCCTGGTACGCCACGGCGGACAACCTGTTCGAGCTCGCGCACGACCGTTGCGACCGCCTGGGCGCGGCGAGCCCGCTCTACGAGCCGCCGACGCGCATGCCCGAGCTCGTGCGCGCGAGCGATAAGATCCTGCACCATACGTTCGATGCGGGCGAGGGCGTGCTGATTCCGGCGGAGATCCTCGAGCACGCCAAGCGCGGCTGCCGCAACTTCGTGATCCTGCAGCCGTTCGGGTGTCTGCCCAACCATGTCGTGGGGCGCGGGCTCATCCATGCGCTCAAGGAGCAGTATCCCACGGCGCAGTTCCTGCCGCTCGACTACGATCCCGACGTGAGCTTCGCCAACGTGGAGAACCGTCTTCAGATGCTCATCATGAACGCCAAGGCGCAGGGGTGCGGTGAGGCGCATGGCGAGACCGCGTAAGGACGCCGATGCGCCCGATGCGCGCACCCGTATCATCGAGGCGTTTTGGGAGCTCATCGAGAACAACAGCATCTTCGAGCTGTCGGTTGGCGAGGTGACCCGCGCCGCCCAGTGCAATCGCGGAACGTTTTACTACTATTTTCACGATTTCGATGAACTCGTCGCCATCGCCATGACCCAGCTGCTGCAGGATAACGAGCTTATCACCGATGCCCTCTGGCATTTTTCGAGCGAGGGCGACCTTTCGGCGTTCGACCGGCGCGACGTCCGCTGCCTGCTGCGGCGCATCGTCATCACCATGAGGGCGGGTGCCGCCGAGCAAGTCGTGCAGGGCATCCATACGATCATCATCGACCGCGTGAGAGAGATCGTCCACCCTGACGGAGAAGAGCTCAAGGCAGATTCGAGCTTTGCGGTGGGCTTTCTGGTCTCGGGCATCATGGGCTTTGTGATGGCGGTCGGCTTTGCCCGGGAGGGCGGCGAGGAGATAGACCTCGAGCAGCTGGGGGACAGCGCGTGCGCGTACCTGAGGGCGGTCGCCATGCAGACGGTTGAAACGGTCGCGCAAGTCGAGGGCGTCGATACATCCGAGCTGCTCGAACGCGTCTCCAAGGAGGCCGATGCCTATCGCGCATCGCGTGCGACGAGTCCCGACGTGGTGAAAGACGTCTAGGGTTTCTCTTGCGGGGCGCCCGTCGCGCATCGCGCGGTGAGTCCCGCGATGCGGTCATAACCTGCATTCATGTGAGCCGGGTTTATAGATATTCCTCCAGCTGTTAACATAGACGACCTGTGGGTAAAGAGACAAAAGCGCCGCCGACGGGCGGGCGTTTTGATTTCGATGGACTCATGTAAGGAAACGAGCATGTTAGATAGATTTACCGATCGCGCGCGCAAGGTCATGTCCATGGCCAAGCAAGAGGCGCTCGATCTTCATTCAAATAAGGTGGGTACCGAGCATCTGCTGCTCGCGCTCGCCAAGGAGGACGAGGGCATTGCCGCCGAGGCGCTGCGCTCGCTCGATATCTCCTACGATGACATCATGGACACACTCAAAGAGGTCCAGACTACCGTTCCCGAGCCCAGCGAGGAGACCGAGGCCGCTAAGCTCGCCTTTACGCCGCTCGTCATCAGCGTGATGGAGCGCTCCTTCCGCGTGGCACGTGAGAACAACCAGACCTATGTGTCAACCGAGCACCTGCTCATCGGTATCGTCGAAGAGGGCAACGGCATGGCCATGGACATCCTCATGCGCCTGGGTGTGTCGTCCGCTTCCATTAAAAAAGCCATCGAGAAGCTTACCGCCAAGGATCAGGACAAGAAGCGTCCGCTCGCCGGCGCCGGTGCCGGGCGTCCCGGTGCGGGCCTGCCGTTCTTTAGCGGTTCGGACGCCTCGCAGCAAAAGGGGGGCGGCACCGATACACTCAAGCAGTTCGCCACCAACCTTACGCAGAAAGCACGCGACGGCGAGCTCGACCCCGTGATCGGTCGCGAAAAGGAAGTCCAGCGCATGATGGAGATCCTTTCGCGCCGCACCAAGAACAACCCGCTTATCTTGGGTGACCCCGGTGTGGGCAAGACGGCCATCGTCGAGGGCCTGGCGCAGCAGATCGCTGCCGGCAACGTGCCCGAGAACCTTATGAACCAGAACATCTGGACGCTCGACCTGCCGGGTCTTGTCGCGGGCGCCAAGTATCGCGGCGAGTTTGAGGAGCGCCTCAAGAACGTGATACAGGAGGCAACCGAGGCCGACGACGTCATCCTGTTTATTGACGAGATGCACACCATCATCGGTGCCGGTTCTGCCGAGGGTTCCATCGACGCAAGCTCCATGCTCAAGCCCGTGCTCGCGCGCGGCGCCTTCCAGATTATCGGTGCCACGACGGCAGAGGAGTTCCGCAAGTACCTCACCAAGGATCCGGCCTTTGAGCGTCGCTTCCAGACCATCGATGTCGAGGAGCCGAGCGTCGAGGACACGGTCAAGATCCTGACCGCGCTCAAGCCGCGCTACGAGGAGCACCACCATGTGCGTTACACACAGGGTGCTATCGAGGCCGCCGCGAACCTCTCCAACCGCTACATTCAGGACCGCTTCCTGCCCGATAAGGCCATCGACCTCATCGACGAGGCCGGTGCCCGCGCCCGCATTGCCGCCAATCGCGCGCCCGAGCCGGTGCGCGAGGCCGAGCATCGCGTCGAGGAGCTCAAGGCTGCCGCACAGGAGGCCACTGAGAGCGACGACATGAACAAGGCCGCCGAGATTACCGAGCAGCAGAAAGCTGCCGAGATTGAGCTTGCCGAGGCCAAGGCTGCCTGGACGGCCGAGCTCGACGCGAGCCCGCTCACCATCGACGTCGCCCAGATCGCCGACATCGTCTCCGTGACCTCGGGTGTGCCGGTGTCTTCGCTCACCGAGAGCGAGAGCCGTCGCCTGCTGCAGACCGAAAGCGTGCTCAAGACCCGCATTATCGGCCAGGACGAGGCAGTCGAGGCCGTCGCCAAGGCCGTTCGCCGCAGCCGTTCGCCGCTCAAGGACCCGCGTCGCCCCGGCGGCAGCTTTATCTTCCTGGGCCCCACCGGCACGGGCAAGACCGAGCTCGCCAAGACGCTCGCCGAGTACCTCTTTGGCAGCAAGGACGCGCTCATCAGCTTCGACATGTCGGAGTTCGGCAGCGAGTTCGAGGTCTCCAAGCTTATCGGTAGCCCCCCGGGCTACGTTGGCCATGACGAGGGCGGTCAGCTCACCAAGGCCGTGCGCCGTCATCCGTACTCGGTTGTGCTGTTCGACGAGATCGAGAAGGCGCACCCCGATATCTTCAACATTCTGCTGCAGGTGCTGGAGGAGGGCCGCCTGACCGATAGCCAGGGCAAGACGGTCGACTTCCGCAATACTGTGATCATTATGACGTCCAACGTGGGCGCCCGAGAGATTGCGCAGGATGCGAGCGTTGGCTTTGGCACCACCGGCGAGCAGGGTCTCACGTCGAGTGAGATCAAGAGCCGCGCGATGGGCGAGCTCAAGCGCCTGTTCCGCCCCGAGTTGCTCAACCGTATCGACGACATTGTGGTGTTCCAGAAGCTTTCGGGCGAGAACCTCACCAAGATCGCGCACCTGCTGGTGGACGACCTGCGTCAGCGCCTGATCGCCAACGGCATGAATATCAAGCTCACCGATGCGGCCTACGACAAGATCGTGGCCGAGGGCACCGACCTCACCAACGGCGCGCGTCCGCTGCGCCGCGCCATCCAAAAGCTCATCGAGGACCCGCTGTCCGAGGAGCTGCTGGCCGGCGAGTGGGGCGAGGGCGATACCGTCCTGTGCGACGTGGCCGACGGCAAGTTCGTCTTTAGCCATGGCACAGGCGAGATTCCAGCGCCGCGTCCGGCAGGTGCGCTCGGGGGCGATACCGCTCCGGCAGCGCCGCACACCGGAAACGCCGCGCCTGTGAGCAGTGGCGTGAGCTCGGGCCCCGGCGGCATGATGCAAGCCGGTTCCGGCGCGCTGTAGGGATTAACATAGCTTTGCGAAGGGGCACTCCTGTCGGGGCGCCCCTTTTTATGAGTAAATGGTGCTATACTCGAAATACAAATATGTATAGCAGAAGGAGCTAGCATGCCTATATCGGTACTCGACTCACGGCCGGTCCAGATGAATGTACGCATGGATCGCCAACTCAAAGAGGCTGGGGACGCCGTGCTGGCGCATATCGGCATGACGCCGTCTCAAGCGGTGCGGACACTTTGGGAATATCTGGTCGTCAACGGATGCATGCCCTCGAGATCGGGGATTGCGGTACCGAGCTCTAACGTGCCAGCGACTGCGTCGGTGGAATCAAGGGTTACGCAAGGCAGCCACATCGTGCGCGATGCGTGCCTCAAATACGGCATCCCTGTTCCCGACCTCTCGGGTGACTACGATGACCTCTATGAGGAAGCAATGGCGGAGCGCTATCCCGAGTGGGTGGAGCTATGAGTGCAGACGGCATTCTCAAGTTGCTCATCGACACCAACGTATGGATGGATTACTTTTCTGGAAGGTCGGACCGGACAGCGGATGTAGTCCGTCTATTCGAGATTGCCGATGTCTCGGAGCAGAGTGCCCTGTTTGCCTCGTCTCTTTCTGTCAAAGATGTCTCGTATCTTGTCTCGGCGGCGATTAAGAGGGAGTGCCGAAGGAAGAATGGTTCGCTGAGCGATAACGCCATTGCGGCGGCGGACGAAACGGCCTGGGCATGCGTTCGGCAGATGCGCGAGCTCGCCCTCATCGCGCCGGTCGGTGCAGACGAGGTCTTCGACTCCTTTGTGTTCAAGTATCATCACAATGACTTTGAGGATGACCTGATGCTGGGCGTTGCCAATCGCATCGACGTCGATTACGTCGTGACGGAGGACAAAAATCTCATTAAGCATACCAATGGCGTATGCATTAACGTTCAACAGGCGTTGAGGTTGGTTGAAGGGTTCAGCGTCCCTTCGGCGCGGTCTGTCTAATATGCTTTATCTTGATAAAGTGGTGTTTCCCCACCGTTAGCCGATGATGCGAGGGCGCTCGGCGTTTTCGACTGGTTTATGCACGTAAAGTCTGGGAATATACAAGGCGCATGTCTTACTGTCTAACCAGTTGCGCCAAGGAGGCACCATGGACTACAAGATTACCGGCTACGAGCCCGCCCAGCTGTTCCATTTCTTTGAGGAGGTCAGCGCGATTCCCCGCGGGTCTGGCAACGAGAAGGGCATCAGCGATTTCCTGGTCGCGTTTGCCAAGGAGCGCGGCCTCGATGTGTATCAGGACGAGGTCTACAACGTCATCATTCGCAAGCCCGCATCTGCCGGCGCCGAGAATGCCCCGACCGTGATGCTGCAGGGTCACATCGACATGGTGTGCGACAAGCTGGGCTCCGTTGAGCACGACTTTACGACCGATGGTATCGACCTGGTCGTCAAGGACGGCGTCCTCACCGCTAACGGCACCACGCTGGGCGCCGACAACGGTATTGCCGTCGCTCTGATGCTCACTGTTCTCGATGACGATTCGATCGTTCACCCCGCCCTCGAGTGCGTATTCACCACCGACGAGGAGACTGGCCTGGTCGGCGCCGAGACGCTCGACAAGTCCCAGATTAGCGCTCGCACCATGATTAACCTTGACTCCGAGGAAGAGGGCGTTGCCACCGTCAGCTGCGCCGGCGGCGTCGTCGTTACCTACACCTGCCCGATCGCGCGCGAGCACAAGACCGGTAGCACCCTCACGCTCGACATCTCCGGCCTGCTGGGCGGTCACTCCGGCAGCGATATCCACCTGGAGCGCGGCAACGGCAACCTCATCATGGCCCGCATCATCGACCGCCTGATGGTCGCCGGCGAGCCCGCCATCGTCAGCTTTAACGGCGGCACCAAGGACAACGCCATCAACCGTGAGTGCAAGGCTGTTCTGGTCTACGCCGACCATGCTGCTGCCGAGGCGGCGGCCCAGATCGCAAAGGGCATCATCGCCGACGTCACTGCCGAGCTCGAGGTCTTCGACCCCGGCTTTACCTGCACCGTCGAGATTGCCGACGACGCCGAGGTCGAGGCCATGGACCAGAAGTCCGCGCTTGCCCTCATCCGCGCTCTGCGTCTTGCCCCTAACGGCGTGATTCGCCGCAACGTCGCCACCGACGGCTCCGTCGAGGTTTCCTCCAACATCGGTGTGGTTGCCACCTCTGACGACCAGGTCAAGATCATGCTGTCCCCGCGCTCTTCGATCACCTCGCTGCAGAACGAGTTCAAGGACCGTCTGCAGACGCTGGCCGATGTCCTGGGCTTCGACGCCAAGTTTGAGTTCGAGTATCCCGGCTGGAGCTATGCCGAGCATTCGCCGGTCCGTGACGTCTTTGTCGAGAGCTATCGCGAGCTCTTTGGCTCCGAGCTGCGCATTGAGTCCATCCACGCCGGCCTTGAGTGCGGCCTGTTCGCCGAGGCCCTGCACGGCCTGGACGCCATCGCCGTGGGCCCGACGCTCTCCGATGTCCACACCCCGGACGAGAGCATGGAGCTCGCTTCTGCCGAGCGCTTCTACGAGCTGCTCATCGACGTCCTCAAGCGCCTCGCTGCGTAAAGGTCGCATTGACGGCGATCCAAAACCTTTGCTGATGGATTGCAAATGACATTACGAGAGGGGGTACCCGAGCTTTTGCGGCGGGTGCCCCCTCTCTTCTTTTAAGAAATGGGAAATTGATTGGCGTCTAGCCCATATCCGCCTTGATGAGGTCGAGGGTGCGCTGGCAGTTTTCGCGGACGGGCCCGAGCATATGCTTGCGCAGGTCCGCCATGCCGGGCAGATCGGCGTATTCGTCCATGACCTCTTCCATGCAAATGGGTACCTCGTAGGCGAGGTCCATCATGGTCGCAAAGCAAAACTTCTCGGATAGCCCGGCATCGGTGAGTGCCGCCTCCAGCGCGGGGTCGCCCATACCGTGGTATCGGCGGATAGCGCCTGGACCGATGCGTCCCACACGGTTTTCGCCGCCAACGCTCATGGCGAGGCGCGCTTTTCGCCGCATACGTTCGTATGCCAGCCCAGATGCAACGTCATACATACGGGCCATCATAGCTGTGCCGCCGTTTCCAAGAAGCAGGGAATAGTTCTTCGCATGCGCGTCCGGTGCGCCGATGATGGCGTTAAAGAAAAGTATCTGCGTAAACAGATACAGGTTAAGTTGATGATGGCTCGTATTGACGAGGAGTTCCTGAATATCGCGTGCGGTCGGGCCGCCGTCTGCCGTGTACTTTTGAGCGGGCATCACTCCAAGGGCCTGACAGAGGTCTTCTTGGTGTAGACGCATGATTGTCCCGTCTTTGACATTCACACGGTCATAGCGCTCAACAATGAGGGCGGGTTCGTCCTCAAATAAGCGATACTCAACGTTCGCCGTTGCGATACCCGCGCGCTGGGCGCTTTTCATGCAGACAAACTCATTAAGCGCTTCGAGCTTAAATCCGATAACACCATTTTTGAAAATATGCGTCGTGGGCGAGGAACCTACGCATTCGCACCAGCGACCGTCTATGAGTGCGAGTGCGAACTTGCCCTGGTTGCCTCCAAGTGACCAACTTTCATCTAGACCCATCCACGATGCATCGCGGTCATCTCTGATCGACTTGAGACGGAGAGCAATTTCGTGGTCGTCTATAGGGCGGTATTCGCCAGCGCGATGCAGGACGGCGTCGGCATCTTCTTCGGCACAAAACTGCACTCCGCCCGGACAGTCGAGTCCGATATGGCTGAGCAACGCAACAGGATTGTTGGGCCTAACGTCGAATTTGGCGGCAATCGCTTTTCGTTGGTCCTCGCTGTCGGGTAGAAGGCCAAACAGGTACGGATTCATGACCTGTTGTCCGTATGTGCGATTCGATACGGGTATGTTGGTCGATAGGGCTGGCCCGTCATAGTCATGATCGTAGGTAAAGCTGATAAGACCGTTCTCATCTTGCGTGAGCGTTCCCGCAGGTACACCGCAAATAAAGGTCCGAAGTGATGTTCTGGCCATTGGCTATTTCCCTTCGGGCTTGGTTTGGTTAGATGCGTTTGCGGCAATCGAGACTCCGAGATTGGACATGGCGAAATCGGCGAAGGCTTTGTCGTAGAGTTCAGACGTAAAGGGGGCGTCTGCAAGAACCGGAATGGCGGCGCAGCAACGGTAGCTATGAGAGGGACGTTGAGCGCGATGGCGTCTGGGGGTGCTGCGAGTTTGCAGATCGGCATACGGAACGTTGGCTGATTGCTCGTTATTCGTTTTGACGATATCCCCTTGAGCGGCGAGCGCCAGTCCGAGAGCATTAAAGATCACCAATAGCTTGTCGAGTCGAATGCCGGTGGCATCTCCCAGCTCGAGCGATGCGAGCAGGCGCTCCGAAACACCGGCTTTTTTAGCGAGGGCCGCACGGGTGATTCCCTGTGAGTCGCGTGCCTGGCGCACGTAGATGCCAGCTTGGCGCGGCGTGGTGATGGGAAGGGTATCCACGGCAATCTCCTAACGTGCAGACTTTTGCATATCAGTATGACATGCAAAAGTCTGCACGAATAGGCATTATGCAAAACTCTGCATGAGACTTCTACATTGACGTTGAGCTTATGAGAGGCGCTTTTTATATCGCGAGAATCCCCAGATGCTCAAGCAAGATCTTAAGCCCGATGAGGATGAGTACAACGCCGCCCACGATGGTGGCGGGTTTTTCGTAGCGTGCGCCAAAGGCGTGGCCGATCGCTACGCCGGCGACGGAGAAGATAAACGTTGTGACGCCGATAAGCGATACGGCGGGAACGATATCGACCGAGAGCGCCGCAAACGAGATGCCTACGGCCAGGGCGTCAATCGAGGTGGCAATGGCGAGGATTAGATACTCACCCAGGTCAATCTTTTCGGCATCCTTGCCGTCGCCTTCGTCCTCATCCTCGTCCTCGGTAAAGGCTTCCCACAGCATCTTGCCGCCAATAAAGGCCAAAAGGATAGAGGCAATCCAGTGGTCGATGGGTCCGATGATGCCCATGAATTGACTGCCGAGCGCCCATCCGATTACGGGCATGCCGGCCTGAAAGCCGCCAAAGAACAGGCCGAGCACTACGGCGACCTTAAGGTTGATCTTTTTCATGCCAAGGCCCTTGCAGATGGAAACGGCAAAGGCGTCCATCGAAAGGCCAACGGCGAGCAACACGAGCTCTGCGAGTCCCATAGTCTGGCTCCCTCTCTGCGGGCGAGCCCGATTACGCGACTACTCCCTCATTTATATGAGACCCGATGCTACCACATGAGCAGTCAAAGGAGCCCCGTCCCAAATGAGCTACCTAAGCGGTGTTCGCTCATTCTGTAAGCATCGGATTTCGTGGCTGCTGCGGGGACAAACCGTGAGAAACTATTTAGCGTTTATGGAGCGTATACGATGGGAGCGATGCCTTGGATAAGAACGAGCTGCAAAAGCGTATGGAACAGGCCATCCGCCTGACGGCACCTGGTCAGCCGATCCGCACCGCCCTCGACATGATCATCGCCGGTCACCTGGGCGCCCTTATCTGCGTCGGCGACACCGAAAACGTGCTCGCTGCCGGTAACGACGGCTTCCCGCTCAACATTTCGTTCACCTCGAACCGTCTGTTCGAGCTCTCCAAGATGGACGGTGCCATCGTCATCGACGGTGACCTCACCCAGATCCTGCGCGCCAACTTCCACCTCAATCCCGATCCCTCGCTTGCCACGAGCGAGACAGGTATGCGTCACCGTACCGCCGCTCGCATGTCGGTGCTCACGGATGCCATCGTGATCTCGGTCTCGGCCCGTCGTGCCGTTGTCAACGTGTACGTTCACGGCAAGAGCTACGAGATCCAGCCCGTTACCACCATCATGAGCTCGGTCAACCAGCTCGTCGCCACGCTCCAGACTACCCGTCAGTCGCTCGATCGCTCCCTGCTGCGCCTGACGGCCCTCGAGCTCGATGACTACGTTACGCTCGCCGACATCACCGGCATTTTCTCGAGTTTCGAGATCATGCAGCAGGCAAAGACTGAGCTTAAGGATTGCATTGTCAAGCTGGGCAACCAGGGCAAGCTCGTGCAGATGCAGCTCGAGCAGCTCGCCGGCTCCAGCATGGATACCGAGTACGACCTGATGATTCGCGACTACGCGAGCGATTCCTCCGAGGCAAACGCCGAGAAGATTCGCGCCGAGCTCGCCCGTATGACGCCTAAAGATCTGTCCGACCCGCAGCACGTGGCGGCGGTTCTGGGTTACGACGACCTGGACGAGGACTCCGTCATGACGCCGCTGGGTCTGCGCACGCTTTCGCGCGTGTCCGTCGTGCGCGACGGCGTGGCCGAGAAGATTGTCGACGAGTACGGCTCGCTGCAGGAGCTCATGGACGACATCAGCGAGGATCCGGAGCGCCTGGGCGACTTTGGCGTTAACAACCCTGCCATTCTTGCGGACTCCCTGTACCGCATGAAGGGCACCAAACAGGGGAACGCATAATGGCGCCCGTATGCGCCGTAGTCGTTGCCGGTGGCAGCGGCCAGCGCTTTGGTAACCCCGGTGGCAAGCAGCTCGTCAATGTAGCGGGTCGTCCGCTTATGAGCTGGTCCATCCGCGCATTTGACCGTAGCAATAAGGTCGGACACATCGTCGTGGTTTGCCCTGCCGAGCGTCGTGCCGAGATGTGCCGCTTGGCCATCGACCCGTTTGACTATGACACGCCCATCAGCTTTGCCGATGCCGGCGCGACCCGCCAGGATTCCACCCGAGCCGGCGTGCATGCGGTACCGGCAGGCTTTGAATACGTCGCCATTCACGACGGCGCTCGTCCGCTCATTACGACCGAGGCCATCGATCACGCTATCGAAGTGCTCGTGAGCGACCGCGCCCTCGACGGTGTCGTGTGCGGTCAGCCCGCAATCGACACGCTCAAGATCGTCGATGGCGATAATATCCTTGAGACGCCGCCGCGCGAACTCTATTGGGCTGCACAGACGCCGCAGATCTTTAGCGTCGACGCCATGAAGCGCGCCCACACCGCAGCCATCGCCGAGGGGTTTATCGGGACCGACGATTCTTCGCTGGTCGAGCGCATGGGTGGGCGTGTCCGCTGCGTCCAGAGCCCACGCGACAACCTTAAGGTGACGGTACCCGAGGACTTGCGTTCCGTAACCGCGATTCTGCTCGGTCGCATGGCCGAGGGAGAGGACCTTCCCCATGTTCAGTAACCTGCGCATTGGACACGGCTATGACGTTCACCGCCTGGTGGAGGGTCGTCGATGTATTATCGGCGGGGTCGACATTCCCTACGAGCGCGGTCTGCTGGGCCACTCGGATGCCGATGTGCTCGCGCACGCCTTGGCCGACGCCATTCTGGGCGCCTGCCGCGGGGGAGACATCGGCAAGCTGTTCCCCGATACCGACCCTGCCTACGAGGGTGCCGATTCGATGGTACTGCTTGCCCGTGTGATGGACTATGCGCGCGAGCTGGGCTTTGAGTTTGTCGATGCCGACTGCACCATTGCCTGCCAGCAGCCCAAGATCACCCCACACCGCGATGCCATGCGCGCCAACCTGGCTCATGCCCTGGGCGTTGACGTCGAAAACGTGGGCGTCGCCGCCACTACGACCGAAAAGCTCGGCTGGGAAGGCCAGGGCGAGGGGATTGGCGCCTGGGCCGTCTGCCTGCTACAGAAAACCGTTAAGGAGTAACGAATGCGTATCTACAACAGCGCTACCCATAAAAAGGAAGAGTTCCAGCCCATCGAGTCCGGCAAGGTTCGCATGTACGTGTGCGGCCCCACGGTCTACGACAACATCCACATCGGCAACGCCCGCACGTTCATCAGCTTTGACGTGATTCGTCGCTGGCTCATCGCGAGCGGCTACGAGGTTACGTTCGCCCAGAACCTCACCGATGTCGATGACAAGATCATCAAGCGCGCCAACGAGCAAGGTCGTACGGCTGCCGAGGTCGCGACGGAGTTCTCCGACAAGTTCATCGGCGTCATGCGCGCCGCCAACGTGCTCGATCCCGATGTGCGTCCCCGCGCCACCAAAGAGATCGGTCCCATGATCGCCATGATCAAGACGCTTATCGAGCAGGGCCACGCTTATGCAGCCGATAACGGCGATGTGTACTTTGCCGTGCGCAGCGATCCCAACTACGGCCAGGTCTCGGGCCGCAACATCGACGACCTTATGGTGGGCGCGCGCATCGAGGAGAACGAGGACAAGAACGACCCGCTCGACTTTGCCCTGTGGAAGGCCGCCAAGCCCGGCGAGCCCAGCTGGCCGAGCCCCTGGGGCGAGGGCCGTCCCGGCTGGCACACCGAGTGCGCCGCCATGGTGCACCGCTACCTGGGCACCCCGATCGACATCCACGGCGGCGGCTCCGACCTTGCCTTCCCGCATCACGAGAACGAGTGCGCCCAGGCTACCTGCGCCTGGCACCAGGGCTTCTCCAACACCTGGATGCACACGGGCATGCTGCTGGTCGACGGCGAGAAGATGTCCAAGTCGCTCGGAAACTTCTTTACGCTGGCCGAGGTCCTCGAGCAGCACTCTGCCGCGGCTCTGCGTCTGCTGATGCTGCAGACGAGCTATCGCTCGCCGCTCGACTTCTCTTGGGAGCGCCTGGAGGGTGCCGAGAACTCGCTCACGCGTATCGCCGGCACGGTCGAGAACCTGCGCTGGGCTGCAAGCCACGCGACGGCCGACGCCGATGAGGCTGCCGCCGAGGCGTTTGTCGCCAAGGCTGCCGAGACTCGTGCCGCCTTTAAGGAGTGCATGGACGACGACTTTAACACCGCCGGTGCCATGGGTGCCGTCTTTGGCTTTGTCACCGAGTGCAATCAGTATCTGGAGCAGGCGGGCGATGCTGCCGACAAGGCCGCCGCGCTTGCTGCCGCCGATACGCTGACCGAGTTGCTCGATACGTTTGGCGTTGAGCTTCCCGAGCCCAAGGTCGAGCTGCCGCTGGGCCTGCTAGGCGTTGCTGCCGGCCTGGTTGCCTACACGGGTGACGATGTGGACGAGGCAGCTGCCAAGATTCTCGAGGCTCGCGCCGAGGCCCGCGCCGCCAAGAACTGGGATCTGGCCGATGCCATCCGCGACCAGCTCAAGGACCTGGGCCTGACGATTGAAGATACCGCCGCCGGCACTCGTATCAAATCTCTCTAATCCCCGCGGGTTTCCCAAGCACCCGACCTTGCCGTTCAAACCGTCGCTCGCGTACTCAAGTACGCGTCGCTCCTCTTTCACGGCAATCTCGGGCACTTGGAAAACCCGTACCGACCGCCCGAATTAATATTCATGGGCGGTCGTTTATTTTGTTTCGTTTGATAGTTGTATTTAGGAGGTCGCTTTATGGCCGACAATCGCAAGCGTGCACCGCGTGGAGGCAAGCAGGCTGCTTCTGGCTCGCGTCCGATTCGCCGTAATGACCGCGCTGCCGCTCCCAAGGGTCAGCGCGATCGTACCCAGGCCGCACGTCCGCAGCGCGATGGCAACCGCGACGCTGTCCAGGCTCCCAAGGGCGAGTTTATCGAAGGCCGTCGTGCTGCCGCCGAGGCGCTGCGCACTGGTTTTCCCATCAAGTGCGCGCTCATTGCCGAGGGCGGGGAGCGCGATGCCGCCCTGTCGCGTCTGGTCGATGACCTCAACGCCGCGGGCGTCCGCATTAAGTATGTGCCGCGTGCACAGCTCGATGTGCTGTCGAGCCATGGCGCTCACCAGGGCATCGCGCTCGAAGTTGGCAACTTCCCCTATGCCGATGTCGCCGATATCCTCGACCGCGCAGGCGAGGGTCCGGCACTTGTCGTGGTGCTCGACCATGTGACTGACGACGGCAACTTTGGCGCCATCGTGCGCTCCGCCGAGGTCGTGGGCGCCGCGGGCGTCGTCATCGCCAACAAGCGTGCCGCCGGCGTGACCGTGGGCAGCTACAAAACCTCAGCCGGTGCCGTCATGCACCTGCCCATCGCGCAAGTTCCCAATATCGCCCGTGCGCTCGATGACCTCAAGGCCGCTGGCTTTTGGGTGGGCGGTGCCTCCGAGCACGCCGAAGGCAGTTGTTGGGATGCTCCCTTCGAGGGTCGCGTGGCGCTCGTCATGGGGTCCGAGGGCGATGGCATCTCGCGCCTGGTGCTCGAGAAATGCGACTTTTTGACCAAGCTTCCCCAGCGCGGCATGACCGAGAGCCTCAATGTTGCCCAGGCGACCACGGCGCTGTGCTTTGAGTGGCTGCGCCGCAACGCCGGCGAGCTCATGGGGGAGGAGTAGCGCATGTCCAAAAAGAACCGTGCCAAGTCCAAAGCCAAGCGCTTTGGCGAAGGCTCGGCCAAGCCGATTGTCTCGGCCGCGACCTACGGCGTGGGCGGCAATGCGTTTGCGCAGGCTATCGCCGACCCAGTCTCGACGGTGCACTCCAACAAGCCCGAGCTGCTGGTGGTCGACGGTTACAACGTGATCCACTGCACGCCGCGCTACGAAAAGCTCGTGTACGACCATTCCGACGATCCGTATTCCAGCGACGTTCACGATATGGCGCGCACCGCCCTCATCAACGATGTCGCCGCGTTTGCCCAGGGCCGCTACGAGGCTGTGATTGTGTTTGACGGTGCGGGCAATATCTCCAGCGAGCGTCCCAATCTGCCGGCCCGCGGCGTGCGCATCGAGTTTTCGCCGACGGGCGTCTCTGCCGACACCGTGGTGCAGAAGCTCTGCATCGAGGCGCGTGAGGAAGGCCGTGCATGCTCCGTGGTGTCGAGCGACGGAACGATCCAGGCCGTCGTCATGGGTAAGGGTGTCACGCGTATCTCGAGCCGCATGCTGGTGGACGAGATCAAGCAGATCGATAACGACGTGCACGAGGCAGAGGAAGCTCCGCAGATCAAGATGACTCTGGGCAGTCGCCTGAGCCCCGATGCTCTGGCCAAGCTCAAGGCCCTTCGTGGCCGGTAGGGGAGCTGACGGCGCGACGCTGTTTCGCTAACTCCATTCAGCGATGTCGATCATTCTTTCGAGGCGCCATGTAAGCGCCTCTTTTAGATATGGCAGCCTTGCCGTGAGCGCGTCGTTTCTGGACAGAATCTCGATTGCCTCGTCAACGAAGCCTTCGAGTTTGTCGCCGTCAAACCAGCCCATGTCCTCGACGAGCAACATTTGTTTGGCGGGGCTTGAATGAAATTGTGCACTGGTAAAACTGTGCTCCCCCGCCCTAAGCTCCTCTAGTGATATGTTGCACCAGAGTGATGAGCCCGAATCGAAGATAGGGGCTGGTCTGCAGACCAGTGAGTTGACGTTTCGCACGAGGCCGAAGTTGCGCCAATGACGATCATAGTTGGCGATGATGTCGTCGCACACGATCATGCGGTCAAGGGCATCCTTGACGCCTGTTACCCCGAGTTTCTCGCAGTTTGCTACATATCGCTCGTAGTCGGTTAGTCTTTCATCTGCGTTTGCGTACTGATTTACATAGAACGCAGGGACATACTCTTCTTCATCAGTTAAGAAGACATCGCATATGCTCAGGGCGGAAGTACCCGTGCCCTCGAGCGAGTAAGGCACATAATCGCAGGCGTTTAGGATGCGACGATGGAGCGCGATCGCTACCAGCTCGTTATATGGTTCTTGGTTCAGGTGCGCTCCTGCCTTATGCAGAATTCGACGCCCGCCCTCGCATGTCCAATACTTCTGAAGGTTGCCGTCCGAGGTGTTATCGGGCTTTGCGGCGGCTGCTTTGCCCTCTGGGGCGAAGGGTGCGATGGACAGAGAGACGTCGTCAAAAGCATTATTGAAGAAGTTAATATCCTCCCACGCGAGACCGGAATCTTGGGGTCTAATCCAATACTGGTCGGATAGGGAGAGGCCGAGATTTCGCTGGATGAGTTCGTCGGGAACATCGACTGCTGCTTCTGCCAACAGGGATGCAAGCCCAATGCGCGCGAGCGGGATACCGCGACCTCGCCACCAAATGCGGAAAGAGTCGAGCGACACGGGACTATTGGGGCCAAGTACTCCAATAGGGGCGTGGGTGTAATCGATGTCGGCACCGATGTGGGTAAAGTCTCTTCGCGATGTGCTGTAGACCAGCTGGGCGACTTCGTGCGTGCGGTTCATGAGGGTAAACGTAATCTCGCTTTTTCCATGGCCTCGACGGGGGCGTCCCCCCGTTTTGGTCACGGAGCGGAGTCGTGCGTTGACGCTGTCTTTGTCGATGAGCCATACACCAGAAGCCTTGCGTGCCTCAAGCGCTCCGTTTTTTATGAGCTCTTGCACCCTGCGCGGGGTGATGTCGAGTAGCTCTGCAGCTTCCTTCGTGGTCAACATCGCGAAACCCTTCGCCAGAACGAATAGTTTTATCTTCTTCATTGTAATAAAAACTATTCGTTCTGACGAATAGTTTTGAGATGTGGTCGGTCAAAGGGCCTGTTGCGCCTCGTCCGCAATTCCTTTATTCTAAACAGGCTTCGCGCGAAAGCGCCAAGTGTGCCAGTGTGGCGCAACGGTAGCGCAACTGATTTGTAATCAGTGGGTTGCGGGTTCGATTCCTGTCACTGGCTCCATGAGAGTTTCGGGCTCTGTTCCCTTGTGGGACAGGGCCCGTTTCTTTTTAGGTAGGCGCCTACGTGGTCTGGCTCCATTTTCCCGTCACCTGCAATAACCAAGCACTGCTTGGTCGTCTGATATGGCCCCGCAAAAGAGAATGGAATCAACAAGGTCAGCGAAACGGAATCGCTGACATCAGGTCTATGGAAAGGAAGAAGACCATGATTTACCCTCTTTGCGACATTGCCGGCAGGAACAGGGCAACAGGTAAGCCGATCGTCAGTACTTGTGTCATGGATATGCAGGTGCAGCTGCTGCGCTATTTTCGCGATTATGGTTTGGATGACGATCCGGATTGGCGCGAGTCCCTCGAAGTCATTCTCGAGTCTCAACGAGAAGACGGCTGCTTTCCTCTGAGCAGCGATCGCGATATGCCCAGTGATGCGCGAGTCGATTTTCTCTATCGACCTACGTACGCTTGCTGCCAGATCATGATGCGAGCTCTGCTGGGTGGAAAGCTATCGGACGAGCAGGGGCAACGCGTCAAAACTGCCCTGTCTCGCGGCCTTGCTTTTTCCTGCGGGCGCGGCCTTAATGGCCACGGTATCGAAGATCTTGAGCGGCAGTGCGAGGACGTTGCCGATTTTGGCCATGCGGGGATTACGGAAATAGCTGAGCGTTATCCCATGCTGTGCCCCGAGTTTTTCTCCCTTATTAATAAGATTGGAGACGAATACGTTGAGCGCATCGCCAATGGAGATGTGATTTACTACTTTGGATCAAATCTTGCACAGAAGATTTTGACGGCGGCAGAGTCCCTGGGCCGGACCAATTTGTCGCTCGACAAAATCCAACGCTATCTTGAGATGGACTCGAAGAGAAAAAATCGATAGGTTAAAGATTAGAAAGGCGGGCGCCGCCAATGCTGCTTGGACAGTACATAAAAAGAAACATGCCAGATGCGGTCGAGCTCAACGATATGATTTCGCGTCCAGGCGAGGGATATGCTATTAGCCAGATGGCGGTAGCGCCCATCGACACGGGGGCCTTGCGGATGCATATCAAGGCGTATGCAAATGGACCCGATGGTCCATATTTGGAGGGACGCCTAGCGCTCTACCATCAGGTGCACGAGCTTTTTGCGCTGCTTGCAGCTGAGCCGTCTAACAAAGGCATGAAGGGCTACGAACTCAAGGATTCCTTTATTGGCGGTGAAGAGGCGGACTTGATTATGCTCACCGTTTCCCACGAAGAGCGCTCGCAGGAAGACATCGCCTATAACGTTTTGCTGTGCAGCAAGAACGCGGTGGGGGAGCGTCGTGCCAGGATTCGCGATGGCGTGCGTATCGGCGGCATGTGCGTGGCCGAGGAGTTTGGGTATCGCGGCGAATTCAGGTCCTCGGTACACCCGCTGGCGCTGCCGCTCAATTTGAGCGAGGTCTACGTGCTTATGGATGCGCTGGCTGCCTATGAGCGCGGATGCAGCCGGTTTGATCCCCATGGTAGGATGGCCCGGCGTATTGCAGGCATGATCAAGCGCGAGCTGAGCGGTTACGCTAAGGAAAAACTTGGTTCGCGTTTGGAGGGGATGGGCTTTGCTCAACTGGAGGAGGTCGACCCCATGTTTGTTCCTGATATTCCAGGGGATAAAGTGCCTGAGGGCAGATCTTCGCAGGTTGCCAACTGGCTCTTATATGAAAAGGCTGGTCGCTGGGCGCGTGTGTGTCTTGCGGGCGGCGGGAGCGTGCAAGGGATTATCTTGCCGCGAGCTGAGCTTGGGCGCTTCTTTGCGAGTCGTCCACAAGCGGCGAGGGACGATGCAGCCCAAGCGGATTCACGACCCAAGTGTGTCGTCTGGCGAAGCGATGATGACTACGACGTTATTGACTGGGCAGATGTCGTGGATGTAAGGCGAGAATAGATAAATGTCTCGATCTGTAACACGAAGGGGCGGAAAACCGTTCGTACTGTTACAGAATGAGACGTAAGCCAGAGTCTCTGCGAAACATCTCGATCTGTAACAGATAGGGGAGAAAATGTTCTCTAAATGTTACAGATCGAGACAAAGGCCGGACCGGTCCCGGTCATCCTGGTCGATCGTGCCGGAAAAGTCCGATCGCGACCTATGTAATAGTGCAAGAGGGTCGTTATCGAAGGTCGATGCTGTAGGCGTACTCCACCGTGCCAAAGTGTTCCCTTGGGAAATGCCACCAGCGTAGCGAAATCCACCGTCCTTCATATCTAAACTCAACAAAAACGCAGGTCAAAGGCATATAGATACGCCCGGCACCGTGTATCTAGAGGTTTTCGTTGACAGCCCCCAAGGTTGCATCGTATTATCTTTTTCGTTCGCGGGGGCGGCGGTCCAAAAGACCAAAGAACCTGCGGATACTTGAACGATTGGGAGTTTGCCCGAGTGGTTAATGGGGACGGGCTGTAAACCCGTTGGCTCTGCCTACATAGGTTCGAATCCTATAGCTCCCACCCGTCAAGTGCCTGTATAGCTCAGTCGGTAGAGCACTTCGTTGGTAACGAAGAGGTCACCAGTTCAAGTCTGGTTGCAGGCTCCATCCGGCGGTGTAGCTCAGTTGGTTAGAGCACACGGTTCATACCCGTGGCGTCACTGGTTCGAATCCAGTCACCGCTACCATAGGTAACACGGTGGCTTCTCAATAGTATGTTGAGAGGCCACTATGGTATAAAGGCAAAGTCCCGTCCGGGGACGACCTGTTAAGAGGAGGGCTTTATGGCCAAAGAGAAGTTTGAGCGCACTAAGCCGCATGTTAACATCGGCACCATTGGTCACGTCGACCACGGCAAGACCACGCTGACCGCCGCCATCACCAAGGTTCTCTCTGAGACCGAGGGCTGCAAGGCTGACTTCACTGCGTTCGAGAACATCGACAAGGCTCCCGAGGAGCGCGAGCGCGGCATTACGATCTCCGTCTCCCACGTTGAGTACGAGACTGCTGCCCGTCACTACGCTCACGTTGACTGCCCGGGCCACGCTGACTACGTCAAGAACATGATCTCCGGTGCTGCTCAGATGGACGGTGCTATCCTGGTCATCGCCGCTACCGACGGCCCCATGGCTCAGACTCGCGAGCACATCCTGCTCGCCCGTCAGGTCGGCGTTCCCTACATCGTCGTCTTCCTGAACAAGTGCGACATGGTCGACGATGACGAGCTCATCGACCTCGTCGAGATGGAGACCCGTGAGCTCCTCTCCGAGTACGATTTCCCCGGCGACGACATCCCCGTCATCCGTGGTTCTGCTCTGGGCGCTCTCGAGGGCGACGCCAAGTGGATGGACGCTATCCGCGAGCTCATGAAGGCTGTCGACGAGTACATCCCGACGCCTGCTCGTGACAACGACCTCCCCTTCCTGATGGCCGTTGAGGACGTTATGACCATCTCCGGCCGTGGTACCGTTGCTACCGGTCGTGTTGAGCGCGGAGAGCTCAAGCTCAACGAGCCCGTCGAGATCGTCGGCATCAAGGATACCCAGAACACCGTCGTTACCGGTATCGAGATGTTCCGTAAGTCCATGGACTTCTGCGAGGCTGGCGACAACGTCGGTCTGCTGCTCCGCGGCATCAAGCGCGAGGACATCGAGCGCGGCCAGGTTCTCTGCAAGCCTGGTTCGGTTACCCCGCACACCAAGTTCACCGGCGAGATCTACGTTCTGACCAAGGAGGAGGGCGGCCGTCACACCCCGTTCTTCGATGGTTATCGTCCTCAGTTCTACTTCCGTACCACCGACGTTACCGGTACGGTCAAGCTGCCCGAGGGCACCGAGATGGCTATGCCTGGTGACCACATCACCATCGAGGGCGACCTCATTCACCCGATCGCCATGGAGGAGGGCCTGCGCTTCGCTATCCGCGAGGGTGGCCACACCGTCGGTTCGGGCATCGTCTCCACGATCATTGAGTAAATTAGCTCTTTGATATAGCTGACTTAGAGAACCCGGCACTTATAGGGTGCCGGGTTCTTTTCTACGCGGGGCTTGTTCCCTGCCGATTGCGCTTCGCTCGCTCTTAAGCCGAGCGTGAGGGATCGATTAGATCTCGCTGGCTTCATTGATGTGTTCCAAATATGAATGGATCCAGCGAGAACCAATTGATTCGAGGTTTTCATTGACAGCACTTACGTAGAGCTGATAAAGTACCAACTCGTGCCCGTACGGGGCGGAAATGAAAGGTTCAGGATAAATGCGTACTCTAGTTACTCTTGCGTGCACTGAGTGCAAGCGCCGCAACTATACGACCACCAAGAACAAGTCGAACATGCCTGATCGTATGGAGATCAAGAAGTATTGCCCCTGGTGCCGTCACCACACGCTGCACAAAGAGACTCGCTAGTCTCTAGTCACATACGCCAGTAGTTCAATTGGTAGAGCATCGGTCTCCAAAACCGAGTGTTGAGGGTTCGAGTCCTTCCTGGCGTGCCAGTCATTATTCCGTAAGCTCCCAATTGGGGGCTTACGGTTTACTCATGTATAAGCGCATTGCGCGGAGGTAACCCAAATGGCCAACAAGAAGAACAAGAAGAAGGCTCAGCAGCCGGCACCTGCCAACAACGCTGCCGCCAACTCCAAGGTTGAGGCCAAGAAGGCCGTTGCCAAGAAGAACGAGAAGGCTGCGAAGTCCAAGAAGAACGAGAAGCCTGGTTTCTTCGCCCGCACCAAGAAGTATTTCGCTTCGGTGAAGTCCGAGATGAAGCGTGTCACGTGGCCCGATAAGAAGGAGCTCGTGAACTACTCGGTCGTCGTTTGCGCTTCTCTGATCGTCGTCGGCGTCGTCATCGCTCTGCTCGATGCTGGCTTTGGCGAGGCTCTTGCTCTGTTCTCTGGATTGAGGGGCTAAACCATGTCTAAGCGTTGGTACGTCGTTCACACTTACTCTGGATACGAGAACCGTGTTAAGTCCGATCTCGAGCATCGCATCGAGACCATGGGCATGCAGGACCGTATCTTTGATATCGAGATTCCTATGGAGCGCGTCACCGAGATCAAAGAGGGTGGCAAGCGCGAGACCAAGGATTCCAAGATCTTCCCGGGTTATGTCCTGGTTCGCATGGAGATGGATGACGATGCGTGGACGTGTGTTCGCAACACGCCCGGTGTCACTGGTTTCCTGGGCGGCAATGGCAAGCCCGCTCCGCTTTCCCGCGACGAGTACAATAAGATGACTCGTCGTCCCGGTAAGGGCGATTCGCCCAAGCGCACCTCGGTTGATATTGAGGTCGGCACGTCCGTCCGCGTCACTGATGGCCCGCTTACCGACTTTGATGGCAAGGTCTCCGAGGTTAACACCGAGGCAGGCAAGCTGAAGGTCACCCTGATGATCTTTGGCCGTGAGACGCCGGTCGAGCTCGACTTTAACCAGGTCGCTGTCATCGCTTAAGTTTTCGTCCGTTCGCGCGAGCGTGCTTCTTCTGTGACTGCTCATCTCAGGAGTGCTTCTAACACGTGCGTGCTTACGATATAGCAAGTACTTCACACTCGTGATTCGAAAGGAATGACCATGGCTGAGAAGAAGGTTGCCAACGTCATTAAGCTCCAGATTCCTGCTGGTGCAGCTAACCCCGCTCCTCCCGTCGGCCCCGCCCTGGGCGCAGCTGGCGTGAACATCATGCAGTTCTGCCAGGCCTTTAACGCCGAGACGCAGGACAAGAAGGGCGACATCATCCCCGTTGAGATCACTGTCTTCGAGGATAAGTCCTTCTCCTTCATCACCAAGACCCCGCCGGCGGCTCACCTCATCAAGAAGGAGCTGAACCTCAAGTCTGGTTCCGCTAAGCCCCAGGCCGACAAGGTTGGTCAGCTCTCCCAGGAGCAGCTCACCAAGATCGCCGAGATCAAGATGCCGGACCTCAATGCCAACGACATTGACGCCGCCAAGAAGATCATCGCCGGTACCGCCCGTTCCATGGGCGTCACCATCGCTGAGTAGCGATTTCTTTTGGTAACGACGGGTGCTCCAACCGGGGCGCCCGTTAAATGTGTGCAATAGGGCACACGATACGATGTGGGAGGGCTCGCGCCCGTTTAACCACAGGAGGTAATGCACATGGCTAAGCATGGTAAGAGCTATAACGCCGCTGCCGAGAAGATCGACCGCGCCACGCTCTACACCCCCCTTCAGGCTGCCAAGCTCATCAAGGAGCTCGACACCGCCAAGTTCGACGAGACCGTCGAGGCCCACTTCCGTCTGGGCGTCGATACTCGTAAGGCCGACCAGAACATCCGCGGCTCCATCTCCCTGCCCCACGGCACCGGCAAGACCATTCGTGTTGCCGTCTTCGCCGAGGGCGAGAAGGCCCGCGAGGCCGAGGCTGCCGGCGCCGACATCATCGGTTCCGACGAGCTCGTCGCCCAGATCCAGAAGGGCGAGATCAACTTCGACGCCGCTATCGCTACGCCGAACATGATGGCCAAGGTTGGCCGCATCGGTAAGATCCTTGGTCCCCGTGGCCTCATGCCGAACCCTAAGCTCGGCACCGTGACCATGGACGTCGCCAAGATGGTCTCCGAGCTCAAGGCCGGCCGCGTTGAGTATCGCGCCGACCGCTACGGCATCTGCCACGTGCCCCTGGGCAAGAAGTCCTTCTCCGAGCAGCAGCTCGTCGAGAACTACGCTGCCCTGTACACCGAGATCCTGCGCGTCAAGCCCGCTTCTGCTAAGGGCAAGTACGTTAAGTCCATCTCCGTGTCTTCCACCATGGGCCCTGGCGTCAAGGTCGATCCCGCTATCCAGCGTGACTTCTTGGCTGAGTAACTAACGGTTACTGCCTGAGCAAAGCAAGCATTGCTAAAGAAACCCGGTTCTGTCTCGTGCAGGACCGGGTTTCTTGCTATCTCGGGCCAAAACCACCACAAAGGGGACAGGCACCTTTGTGGTGGTTTTGGCACTTTGGCGTCAATGTTATGGCATCGCAGCGAGCCGGTTCCAAGTGCCCCAGGTCGCCCCGAAAGAGGAGCGACGCGTACTTTGGTACGCGAGCGACGGCTTGAGGGGCGAGATGGGGTGCTTGGGGCCGGCGCAGCGTCAAGCCTTAAAGGTGGTTACCAGGGGGTTCTAGCGGTTGAGGACTCGATAGCCTCGTGGCGCTTGAGTTCACGACGCATGGTTTGCGAATTAAGCCAGGCTGCCTGCCAGCCACGGATGGGGTAGCGCGCTTCGTCCAGCTCAAACTGCGTATAGCCGCAGGCGTTGATGATCGTTGCCCCGCATGCGTGCTGACGCTCACGTTGAAAGTCGCGACCATAGCATTGGTGCACATGCCCGTGCACCATGTAGTCGGGATTCCAGGACTCGAGCGCTGTGTTAAAGCATTTGAATCCTCGATGTGGCAGATCGTCCAGATCGCCCTCGCCGGCGGCGGGCGCATGGGTGAGCAAGATGTCGCAGCCACCGACCATCCTCACTTTACGAGACAGCTTGCGCACGCGCTTGGCCATCTCGCGCTCGGTGTACATGTTGGCGCCATCTCGATAGCGCATGGAGCCGCCAAGGCCTGCAATGCGGACGCCGCGGTACACGTAGACAGCGTCTTCGACACAGATGCAGCCACCTGGTGCATGACGCGCATAGCGGTCATCGTGATTGCCTCGCACGTAGATGAGCGGTCTGTTGATGACCGTGACCAAAAACTCAAGATAGTCCGGGTCCAGATCACCAGCGGACAAAATCAGGTCGACACCCTCAAAGCGTTCTTTGCGAAAGCACTCCCAAAGGCATCGTTCTTCGGTATCGGCTATGGCAAGGATTTTCATAGGGCGCGGACCTTCGGCTCATCGTCGGGCTGCGGAATGGTGCCCACCACGTTGTCTGCCAGCCAGTCCATCTCGACGATTTGCGTGCTCGGCAGCGGGGGAAAGCCTTCGATCTGCACCACGCCGTCTTGGCTATGGAGCTCGCCGCCAAATGGATTGATGGAGCCCTCGACAATGCCATTGCGCAGTAGCTGAACGAGCTTGCGCGTCTGATAGGGCAGGCCTGGAGCGTAGCGAATATCGATAACGCCCGAACTCATGCCATACCAGTAGTTGACGGCGCGAACCTGGCTGTCGTCACTGGTCTCATCCCAGGTGCCATGCAGCAGGCTTCGCACGATAAGCTCGTAGTAACGGCCCCAGTTCCATACCGGCATGGCAATGCCGGCAACCTTGCCATCGACCAAGCGGTGGAGTCCGTAGGCCGTGGGGTCTTCGAGCGGCTTTGACATGTCGGCGCCGGACATGACGCTTACGCCTTCGCGGCACATGGCCTCGGCAAGGCCACCGGCGGGCACATCGCCCCAGGTCAGGATAATTTGCGCACGGGGGTCGAGTAGCGAGGCTCCAATCGCAAAGGCGTTGATCTCGCTGAGTGCGCCCGAGGCGAAGACCGACGCGTGGTAACCGATGCGGTGGTTGTCCGCCATGCTGGCGGCAAGGGCGCCCAGGAGAAACTTGGCCTCGTACATCTTGCCAAAGTACGAACGGACGCTTTGGTGGGGAAGGCCGATAGAGCAGTTGAGGAACCGAACCCGGGGATACTCCACGGCTGCCCTGAGCGTGTATTCCATCAGGCGGTGCGAGGTCGAGAAGATGACGTTAGCTCCATGTTTGACAGCCGTTTCGACGGCGGCGTAGAACACGTCCGGATCGTGGCAGTCCTCAAACGCCTCGGTGCGCACGATACCGCCAAAGTGCTCGTCAAGATACTGACGCCCTTGGTCGTGCAGACTGTCCCAGCTCGACGTCGCACAGGGGAACTCATGGATAAAGGCGATGCGCAGGGGGTTGGCCGCCGAATAGACGGTCTTGCCCATAAAGAAGTTGAGCACGCCGGAGGTGGACTTGGCGTGCGTCTCCTCCTCGTCGACACTCGGTGCTTCGACAAGATCGACCTTGTCCTCGTCATTTTTGCCGGCAATGACCAGCTCGCGCCAAATCTTACACAAGCGGTTTACGACGATATCCGTCGGCGTATCCAGCAGGCGGTCCTGGTTGTACACATTGAGGTAGACGAGCATGGCGTCTGCGGGCGTAATGTCCAGGTGGTCGCCGCCCGCGCGAAGGTAGGCGCGCTTAAAGAGTAGGAAGGTGTGGCGCAGGTAGTCGACCTTTTTCTGCGGCCATTTTTCGATAAGGTCCTGACCGAGCATCTTGGCGAGCGTCTCGTAGCTTCCCTCGCGCGAGAACTCGATCTCGTATAGGGGACAGACGCGCCAAAACGCGCAGAACTCACCGTACAGGCGGCTTTCGACGAAATCCCATGTGCCGGGGTAGAGACGGGTGACCTTGGCCGAAACCGTCGGGGCGTCCAGGAATTTGAGGACACTGACGCGCTTGTTGCCCTCTTGGACGTAAAACCGATGCATGAACTCGGTGACGATGACGGGATCGCGATAGCCCTCGGTCACCTGGATGTCGTAGAGGTTGGACCACTTGCGGGCGAACTCCGTGCTAAACGGCAGCAAGGGCATAAAGTTGCATGAAAAGGCCGACTGACGGCCCTTGGTAACCGTACCGACGACCATTTCGAGTGGAATGTCTCTCAGGCCGACATTCTCTCGCTGGCCTAAGGGGAGCTGGGCAACCAAGCTATCGAGGTCCGTGAGATACGGATGCTCGCTTTGACTAATGGCGCGTCGACGTCCTTGCTCGCCGCGCTTGCGTGCTTGACGATAGGCCTCTTCCATAGTTTTGCTCCCTTAGTCGTTTAAACAACTATATGAACCATGGTATCACGAATGAAAACCACCACAAAGGTGCCTGTCCCCTTTGTGGTGGTTTAGGCGATGATGGGGGCGATGGCGCGGATGCAGGCGTCGGCCGCCGTAAAGGTGGTGCTGTCGTCGCTGACGATAAAGATGATTTTGCCCTTAATGCCAAAGTCGCCGATCTCGCTAAAGAGCACGTAGGGTTCCTTGTCAAAGCCTGAGATGGGTGAGACGGCCGTTTTGGTGGCGCTGACGAGCTCGTCTGCTAGCACATCGAGCGATGCCCATTTGGAGGGGTCTTTGACCGCGACGGGGACGGCCACGCGCCCAAAGGGCATCAAATGCACGAGTGTGTTCTTGGAAATGTTGGAGTTGGGGACGATGACGGTCTGCCCGCAGGCATCTTCGATGGTCGTGTGGCGCCAAGTGATGTCCTGGACCACGCCCGACACGCCGCCGACCTCGATATTGTCGCCGGGCTTGATAATGCCCATAAAGGTCACCTGCATGCCGCCGATAAGGTTTGATAGCGTGTCCTGAAAGCCGAGCGAGATGGCGATGCCGCCGACGCCAAGAGCGGCGACGAGCGCGTTTGCGTTAATGCCAAAGCAGTTGTCGAGGATAAAGCTGCCGCCGATCACCCAGATGACGGCGCGCGTGATATTGATGAAGATACTCGATGCCGGAAGCGGGTTATCGTCGCGGTTGAGTAGGTGACGCAGAGTCTTGGATGCGACCTTGGCGGCGACGGCGGTGCCTATCGCCAAGATGACGGCCCAGATGATGTTGTGGACCCACCGTTGCTCAAAGAAATGAAGAATCGGCTCAAACAATTCCATGTAGGGAAAACCTCCTAATGATCATTCAACCATGATACCCACCAAAAAGCCCGTCCGATCACATCGGACGGGCTTCTGTGCTCGATATAAGGTTTGCACGGAGGGGCTGCAAGGCCCGGCGGTGTAGCTTAGCGGCGGCGCATCCAGATAATGCCGAGCATGATGACGATGATGCCGCCGATGAGGCATGCGCCGACCACGGCCGGCGTGCGGTCTCCCGTTGCGACAAGCTTGCCGGTTGTCTTCTTGGCGCTGGTTTTCGTGGTCGTAGTAGTCGTGCCGGGCTTGGGCGAGGGCTTAGGCTTTGGATTCGGATTGGGCGTGGGGTCCACGGCTGCGGAGCTGAAGCTGATGGTGCCGGCGAGCCCGGCCATCTTGTTCTCCCAGTCGCTCTTCCCGATCAGCGCTCTGATCGCCGCCTCGCATGTGCCCCACTCGGTGCGCTTGGTGGCATTTGCGAAAGTGGGAAAGTCGGTCGTGTTGGTAATGATGTAGTTGTTGGTGGCGACGGTGTAGTTCTTGGCGGGATCGAGCGTGCTGCCATCCTTGGTGAGCGTGGCGCTCACAATGCGCTTGCCTTCGGGCTACGTCCAATCAATCGTCACGTTAATGCCGCCAAAGGAGAGAACGCTGCCAGAGTCATCGCGCCACTTGTACTTGTCTTGCGCCTCCTGCTCGGTGTGGCCGGCTGCCACATAGGCTTGCTGAAGCTCGTAGCTGTCGTTGCAATCGTCGCTGATCTGCAGTGAGTGCTCAAGCGCTGCGAGGAAGTTTGCGCCGGTCATGCCCCAGGTCTCCACGGTGTTGCCATAGGGCGAGATGGCGACGACGTTGCCGGCGGTCACATCGCCCGCCGCGATGCCGCCGCGGATGCCGCCCGCGTTTTCGATGGCGAGGTCTGCCCCCGTCAGAGCAAGATAGGAGCCGCAGATAACATGCCCGATGGTCTGGGCTTTGGTGGCGTCGCCCGCTTTGCTGGGACGCAAATCGGTAGTGCGCACCATCTCCCAGCCATGCGTACCCGCGGCGTCCTCGCCGTAGAAATAGTTGGTGGAGGATGTGCCGAGCACCTTGTTCGATTCGCTTTCAAAGGCATCGTCGAGTGGCTTGATTTTGTTGTTGCGAACCTCGTCAAGGATGTTCTGGTTGTTAGGGTCTGCCAAAAGGTCGTCGACGTCCTTGGCGGTGTAGAGCTTCTCGTCGCTGTCGCCTGCGGAGACCGTCACCATGTCGTCGTTGGTGGTTTCGGTACCCCTGGTGTCGTACTCATAGGGAATGGAAAGCAGACCAACCTCGGCAAAGGCGCTGCCTGCCTCGACGACGCGGACCGGCTTGCCGTCGGCCCCCGTCACGTTTTCGTCTAAGTTGATGTGCTCGTGGCCCGCGACCAGTGTATCGACCCCAACGAGCTTTGCGGCAAAGGTCTTGGCGTTGAGCGTGTGCGCGATGCAGACGATAACGTTGCAGCCCTCATCCTCGCGCAGTCGCTTGGCCTCGGCATTGATGGCGTCCGCTGCACCCGAGAACGACGTGCCCGCGACCAGGTCCGCGCGTAGCGAGGAGCCCAGCGACTCATCCATGGCTCCGACGACGCCGACCTTAATCTTGTAGTTAAACGTGGGGCTGCCCTCGCCGTCCTTCCAAGTGCGATTGAGCGTCTTGGTGATGCTCGAGCTCCATACGCCGCTCGAGGACGTTGCATTCGCGCAGAGCATGGCGAAAGGTGTACTGGTGGCACCATTGCCGGCCATCGTGCGAAGCTTGTCCGCGCCGTAGCTCCAGTCATGGTTGCCCGGTGTGGTCGCGTCGTAGCCGTTTGCGTAGAAGGTGTTCATGAGTTCGGCGATGCTCTTGCCCTCGCTCATGGTGGCAAAGGACTGCCCGTGGAAGGTGTCGCCTGCATCGAGCAGAAAGTCGGGGGCGTTGCTTTGAGCGCTATAGAGAACCGCCAGCCCGTCAAAGCCAATGGTGCCCGTGCCCTTGCTTGCGTTGTAGCTGTACTTGTAGCTGCCGTGGATGTCGTTGGTGTGCATGACGGTTACGGCGCCGTCAATAGCGGCGGGCAGGTTCCCCGCGAAAGCGAGGCTTGGGATGCCTGCGAGCGCGCCGGCAAACAACGCGGCAGCTAACGCAAGGCGGGGGAGTCTTTTCATGGCAGTCTCCTTACTCTTTAACAAAAACCACCACAAAGGTGCCTGTCCCCTTTGTGGTGGTTTTCTAGGTCGTTAGCTCAGCAGCATGCGGTCGTTGGCGAGCTCGCCGCCCGAGACCTCCTCGAATTTCTGCAGCAGGTCGGCAACGGTGAGCGACTTCTTCTCGTCGCCTGCCACGTCGTAGATTACGTGGCCCTCGTGCATCATGATCAGACGATTGCCCAGACGGATGGCGTCGTTCATGTTATGCGTGACCATGAGCGTGGTCAGGTGGTGCTCGTCGACGATTTCCTCGGTCAGATTGAGCACCTTAGAGGCCGTCTTGGGGTCGAGCGCCGCGGTGTGCTCGTCGAGCAGCAGCAGGCGTGGCTTGGTGAGCGTGGCCATGAGCAGGGTGAGTGCCTGGCGCTGGCCACCCGAAAGCAGACCGACCTTGGCGTTGAGGCGCGTGTCCAGACCGAGGTCTAGGCGCTTGAGCAGCTCAACGTACTCGTCCTTCTCGGCCTTGGTGACGCCCCACGAAAGACCGCGACGCTGGCCGCGGCGCTTGGCGAGGGCCAGGTTCTCGGCAATTTGCATGTCGGCTGCGGTGCCGCGCATGGGGTCCTGGAACACGCGGCCCAGGTACTTGGCGCGCTGCGACTCGCTCAGACGCGAGATGTCGGTGCCGTCGAGCTCGATAACGCCCGAATCGAGCGGATACACGCCGGCGATCATGTTGAGCAGCGTGGACTTGCCGGCGCCGTTGCCGCCAATCACGGTTACAAAGTCGCCGTCGTTAAGGGTGAGGTCGACGCCGGTGAGCGCGCGCTTCTCGGTGACGGTGCCCTTGTTAAAGGTCTTCTTGACGTGTGAGAGCTTAAGCATCTGCCTCATCCCCCTTCGTGTAGGAGCTGCGGAGCTTATAGCGCTCCCAACCCACGGGCACGCACAGGGCCACGGCGACGATCACAGCGGAAAGCAGCTTCATGTCGTTGGCGTCCATGCCCAACTGCAGCACGATGGCGCGGATGAGGAAGTACACCACGGAGCCAAAGACGGCGGAGGCAAGACGGACGCTAAACTGCGTGAGGCCGCCGGGCAGCAGGCGGCCGAGCACCTCGCCGATAACAATGGCGGCAAGACCGATAACGATGGCACCGGTGCCCATGCCAATGTCGGCATACTTTTGGCTCTGGCAGATGAGCGCGCCCGAAAGGCCGATGAGGGCGTTGGAGAGCACGAGGGCGATCATCTTGGTGGAGTTGGTGTTGACGCCCAGAGCGCGGATCATGTACTCGTTGTTGCCGGTGGCGCGCAGCGCCGAGCCGATCTCGGTGCCAAAGAACCAATACAGGATGGCGACGATAGCCACAGCGAGCAAGATGCCCAGGATGATGGCGACGGTGGACTGCGGCAGGCCCGTCATGTTGCTGACAGACGAGAAGATGGTGCCCTTGGCAAGGATGGGCGTATTGGATTTGCCCATGATGCGCAGGTTGATGGACCACAGGCTGATCTGCGTCAGGATTCCGGCGAGGATCGCGGGAATCTCAAAGACGGTGGTCAAAATGCCCGTGACGGCGCCCGCGATGGCACCGGCACACATGCCGGCCAAAACAGCGAGCAGCGGGTCGACGTTGTTATTGACGATGAGTACGGCGCAGACGCAGCCGCCGAGGGCAAAGCTGCCGTCGCAGGTCATATCGGGGATGTCGAGCAGGCGGAACGTGATAAACACGCCAAGCACCATAATGCCCCAGAGGACGCCCTGCGAAACGGCGCCCTGCAATGCAATAAGCATGCTTCATACCTCCTAGGATAGGGTGGACACGTGAGTCACCATGATAGCGGTAACAATGCATAAAAGAGCTGCGGCCGGATGTTTTGTCTCATCCGTAACAAGCAGGGCGAACGCCGGTCTTTGGCGTTCGCCCCTGTGGCTCAGATATTGAATAACGCAGCTATGGCGCGAGTGCGGGTCCTAGACGCGTTACCGCGCATGGCGCTACTCGTCCAGAGCGGAAAGGTCGATGCCCAGCGCCTCGGCCATCTCGTCGTTCTTGACGACGACCAGGTCCTTGCTCGAGAGGTGCTTGATCGGCATATCCTCGGGTTTGGCCTTGCCCTTCAGGATCTTAACGGCCATCTCGCCCGCGGCGTAGCCCAGGTCCTCATAGTTGATGGAGAGGGTGAACAGGCCGCCGGCCATGCACATGCCCTCCTCGCCGGTTACGAAGGGGAGCTTATTCTCCTTGCAGATCTGGCCGACCTGCGAGGCGCCCGCGGCGATGGTGTTATCGGTGGGGGAGTACAGCGCGTCGACCTTGCCCACGGCAGATTCGACGACGGACTGGATCTCGTTGGAGCTCGAGACGGTGAAGTCGGTGTAGTCCAGGCCCAGCTTGTCGAGCTCCTTCTTGGCGGCCTTGATCTGGACGTCGGAGTTGGACTCGGCGGTGCAGTAGAGCAGACCGACCTTCTTTACGTCGGGCAGGACCTTCTGCATCATCTCGAGCTGCTCGGCGACCGGGGTGAGGTCGGAGGCGCCAGTGACGTTGGTGCCGGGCTTTTCGTTGTCCTGGACCAGGCCCGAGGCGGCGTAGTCGGTGATGGCGCAACCCACGATGGGGATATCGGCGGTGGCGCCGGCGGCGGCCTGCGCGGCGGGCGTAGCGATGGCGTAGATCAGGTCGACGTCATCGCCCACGAACTTGTCGGCGATGGACTTACACGTGGACTGGTCATTCTGGGCGTTCTTCTGGTCGATTTTGACCTTAAGGCCGCTCTTCTTGATGGCCTTGACGAAGCCGTCGTTGGCGGCGTCGAGTGCGGAGTGCTCGGTGAGCTGCAGAACGCCGACGGTGTAGTCGGAACCGGCGGCAGCAGAGCCGGAACCAGAGTTGCCGCCGCATCCGGCGAGCGGAGCGAGCGCGAGCAGGCCAGCAGAGACCAGAAGGCTCCTGCGGCTGATGGTGATGTCCTTCATATCGTTACCCCCAGTATAGAAATGGCTGGAAATACTGCACTCAAACAAAGTGCAAGTGGAACTATAGTAGCGCGGATGTCCATTTTTACAATAACCTGGCAGGTTTTTTAATACAGAACCGGATGGGCGGTACGGGTAGTCGAATGGACGGCGGAGGTTCTTATGCGGCGGAGGCGTCGTCCTCCTCCAGGGCGGCGAAGAGCTTCTTGCCGTCGAGGAGACGCGTGGTGACGTTTCTCATGCGCCCGATCTCTACGGTACGCAGCGTGTCATCGGCGCCTCGGGCGTCATAGACCGTTCCCAGCAAATACGAGATGCCGTCTCGTTGCTTGATGGCAAAGGGGCGGAGTGTCATCCGTGCTACTTCGGTTTCGCCACGTGCCGTGACGCTCGAAATATCAAAACTCACCGTGGTTCCGTGGTCGATGGCCTGCTCGACGAGCTCGCAGGTGTCGATGCGCTTGACGGGCGTGCGCGTGGCCTTGGTGGATTTGCCGCCGGCGCTTGGAGCAGGCTCGGGTGCATCGAGGTAGCCGCGAACATCGGCGCTCGCCATGGCGACCAAGTGCTGCGCCATGCTTTTTCGAATGGCGATGGGCGTAGAGCGGTTGCGCATGACCATGCCGTGGAGCCGGATGATCTCTTCGTCGGTGAGCGGACGGGTCAAGAGCCGATACCCCACGCCGCGTTTGTACTCAATTTCGTATCCGGCATGGCGAAGTGCGGAGATGGCGGTGTAGATGCTGCGCCGCGCCGCCGAGATGGGCATGCGGGCGGGGTCGTCGGGATGGGCGAGGAGCCGGATCAACTCATCGGAAAGCATGGCCTTGTCCTCGCCGGTGTTCTCGCTTAATAGCTGCAAGATGCGAACGGCGCGATAGGCTGCCATCGACGCGGCGCCCCTAGTTGTGGTGTCGTAGGTTTCAACAGCGGTTTCGGTCATGGTGCCCACGTCCTTTCCGTTTTGGGTGGCGACGGTATGGAGCCTAGGGCGCGGGGTTTTCCCAGGGGCGCAGGGCGCTCTGGGCGGTCGGTAGTCGTCGGCAAACGGCGGTTCGAGTTTTCAACAGCCCTGCCCAACTGACCAAAAACTTGCCAAAAGCTTGACGGATGCTGTTGAAAAAAGCGTCTCTCGACCGATGTCGAGAGACGCTTGTGCGATGAGCGTTGGCGTGTGGCGACGCGAGCTAACGTCCGACGATTAGAAGTCGGCGTTGCCCACGGTGCGCGGGTGCGGCAGGACGTCGCGGATGTTGCCCACGCCGGTCAGATACATGACCAAGCGCTCGAAGCCCAGACCGTAGCCGGCGTGCTTGCAGGAACCGTAGCGGCGCAGGTCAAGGTAGTACTTGTACTGCTCGGGATTCATGCCCAGGTCCTTGATGCGGGCCTCGAGCAGATCCAGGCGCTCCTCGCGCTGGGAGCCGCCGATAATCTCGCCGATACCGGGAACCAGGCAGTCGGCGGCGGCGACGGTCTTACCGTCGTCGTTCATGCGCATGTAGAAGGCCTTGATCTCTGCCGGGTAGTCGGTCACGAAGGTCGGGCGCTTAAAGTGCTCCTCGGTCAGGAAACGCTCGTGCTCGGTTTGCAGGTCGATGCCCCAGCTCACGGGGTAGTCAAACTTGTGGCCGGCGGCGACGGCCTGCTCCAGGATTTCGACGGCCTCGGTATAGGTGACGCGGGCAAAGTCGGAGTTGGCGACATGGTCCAGGCGCTCGATCAGGCCCTTGTCCACAAACTTGTTGAGCATGTTGAGCTCGTCGGGACAGGTGGCCATAACGTCCTTAAGGACGTACTTGAGCATGGCCTCGGCGTTATCCATGTAGTCGTTCAGATCGGCAAAGGCCATCTCGGGCTCGATCATCCAAAACTCGGCGGCATGGCGCGTGGTGTTGGAGTTCTCGGCGCGGAAGGTGGGGCCAAAGGTGTACACGTCGCCAAAGGCCATGGCAAAGTTCTCGGCATTGAGCTGGCCGGACACGGTCAGGCTCGCATGCTTGCCAAAGAAGTCTTGGCTCCAGTCGACCTCGCCGGACTCGGTGAGGGGCGGATTTTTGGGGTCGAGCGTGGTCACGCGGAACATCTCGCCGGCGCCCTCGCAGTCACTCGTGGTGATGATGGGGGTGTTGACGTAGACAAAGCCCTGCTCCTGGAAGAAGCGGTGGATGGCGGCAGCCGCGACAGAACGGATGCGGAACACGGCGCGGAACAGGTTGGTGCGCGGGCGCAGGTGCTGCTGGGTGCGCAGGAACTCGACGGTTGCGCGCTTCTTCTGCAGCGGGTAATCCGGGGCGCTGACGCCCTCGACCTCGATGGAAGTGGCAGAAAGCTCGAAAGGCTGGGGCGCATCGGGGGTCAGCTTGACAGTGCCGGTGCAGATGAGTGCGGCCGAGACGTTTTGATGGGCGATCTCGTCGTAGTTGTCGAGTGCCTCGCGGTTCATGACGACCTGCAGGTCGCGGAAGCAGCTGCCGTCGTTGAGCGTAACAAAGCCAAAGTTCTTCATGTCGCGGACGGACTTGACCCAGCCGGCGATGGTGACGGTCTGGCCGCCGAGCGACTCGGCGTCGGCGTAGAGCTGCGCGATTTTGGTGCGGTTCACGTATCCTCCCATAACGGTTGAATGATAGTTATCCATACAGTTCGATATTCTAGCAGCTCGGCTCATTTGGGCTATACAGATAAGGCATTGGCGGGATGGTTTTTCAAACGAAAAGCGCCCGCGGCCAAATGGTCGCGGGCGCTTGACGAGGTGCCTTTTGGCTGTGTGGCGCGGGGCCTGACTACTTGGTCTTGGCCACCAGCAGCGGGTCGCCCAGCTTGACGAGCGGGTTGCCGCCGATAAGCGTTCCAGACTCGCCGACATGGTCGATGCTCTTAAGACGATCGAGCTCGGAGACGATGACGGTCACGATGTCTTCGTGACCAGCGGCCTTAATGGCCTCGCGGTCGAAGCTGATGAGCGGCTGGCCTGCCTTGACCACATCGCCCATCTCGACAAAGCGGGCAAAACCCTTGCCGTTCATTTCCACGGTGCCCAGGCCAACATGGATGAACACGCGAAGACCGTCCTCGGTGATCATGCCAATGGAGTGGTTGGTGACGGTGGTAGCGCCGATGCGACCGTTGGCGGGCGCATAGATGGTGCCGGTAATGGGCTCGATGCCATAGCCCTGGCCAAGCATGCCCGAGGCGATCGTCTCGTCGGGGACCTCGTTCAGGTTGACGAGCACGCCGTTGACGGGGGCATAGATGACGCCTTCGCGGGTGGCGAAGCTTGATGCGGGCGGAACGGACGCCTCGCCCGTCGAGGTGAAGGTGGACTTAAGCGAATCGAGCAGACCCATAGTTGCCTCCAACTTAAATAGGCGCATATCGCGCGTTTGGTTTGCCGGAAACGTTTCATATGTGTTTCGCGGCTTGGTCAACATCCCTCATTCTACGCTGCTCAGCGATGGTCCTGAGCTGGGATTATGTGATATATCAGTTGATGGGAAGCTTATTGCTGAAGTGTTTCTGTGCCACGGGCCCAAGTGGGGTACGCTTGAAAACGAAAAACAAGGGCGCATAATTTGCGCGAAGGGAGCACATATGATTGTCGAGAACCACGCGCTGTGGGGCGAGGAGCCGACCGAGGAATATCCAGCGACGTTTACGTATTTGGGTGCCGAGCCGCTGCCCGATAAACCGAATGGCCGCCGCCCTGCCGTGATTATCTGCGGCGGAGGTGCGTTTACGCATATCGCCCCGCATGAACAGGATCCCGTGGCGTTTGCGTTTTTGGATCACGGTTACCAGGCCTTTGTGCTCAACTATGTGACGAGTGGCACGGGTGACGTGAGCTTTCCGCACCCCCAGGCAGATCTTGCCAAGATGGTCGCCACGGTTCGTGCGAATGCCGACGAGTGGCATGTCGATCCCAAGCGCGTGTGCGTTGTGGGCTTTTCTGCGGGCGGTATGATCTGCGCCTCGCTGGCAACACAGTGGAAGACCGGCCCCTTCGCGGGCCTGGCAGGGGCGCGTCCGGACGACATTCGTCCCGATGTCGTGGTGCTGGGCTATCCGCTGCTCGACTTTGCCTATGTGCGCGACATGCAGACGCGCGACCCGCGCATCGACCTGCGCGTGCCAAAGACGGGCGGCAAGACGGGGCGCGATTTGCTCAACGACTATTTGTCGATGGTGACGGGTGGCGAGGCAACTGACGAGCATCTGGCCGACATCTGCCCCACCACACATGTTTCGCGCCAGATGCCGCCGACCTTTGTGTGGGGCGTGTCCGATGACAAGACGGCGCCGATCGCGCAGGTCTATCCGTTTGCGCAGCGCATGGCCGAGGAGGGCGTCGCATGCGAGATGCACGTCTTTGACCAGGGCGGCCACGGCCTTTCGCTCGGCAACGCCAACACCGCGGTCGACAACGAGGACAAGCAGGTGGCTGTCCGTCCTTGGATTCGCTTAGCCTTCCGCTTCCTGGAGCGCCATGGGTTTTAGTTACGGCGTTTTACCAAACGCCGTAACCACTTGACGCTGCGCCTTTGGTTCCGCCGTTCTAACGAACGGCGGACCGGTCGACGCTGCAAGCCCGCCAGAGCGGCAATCTGACGTTCAGCTTCGGCGGCATGACCAGAAGGTCAATGCCTCCTCGCTTCAAGGCACCTTGCTCGCTCTGGCGGGCTTTCGCTCATATGACCCAATCCGCTGTCAAGAGCCACAATGGCCCCGCCGACCGCTTGCAATCGGTCGGCGGGGCCTGCCGTTGAACCCGTCCCGGTCCGCCCCCGGCATGTCGTCGACGCCTTCGGCTCAGTCTCATATCCGCGGATACCGTTCTGTCGGCCCGCACTCCGTTCCTTCGGCGGGGTTCCCCAAGTCTGTCGAGGCGCATGCGGAGGGCTCCGCGCGCACAGCGAAATAGGGGGTATCCCCGAAGGCCGCCCGGCTCGCCGGGACGGGGGCTATGTCTATTCCGCGCCCTCCCGGCACATCATGCCGAGGGCCCAGAGCCACCTCACGAGCTCGGCCGCGGTGGCCGCGTTGGCCTTCGCCGCGGGCACGCCGCGGGCGAGCATCTCCTTGCGCCGCCGCAGGAGCCGCTCGGACCCCTTCCTCCCGTGCATCCTTATCTCGAGGGGCACGCCCGTGTCCCTTGGCATGAGCTTCGGCTGGTGCCGTGCCGCGGCGTAGCACCATGAACCCTCAACGGCCAGCTTCCTCACGAGCGCGTTGCCCGCACCGCTGATGCCTCCGAGCCGCACGGAGTCGCCACTCGACCTCTGACTCGGCGCGAGGCCGAAATAGGCCGTGACCTGCCTTCCGGAACGGAACCTCGTGAAGTCGCCGACCTCGGCCGAGAAGGCTGCGGCCAGCGCGAAGGCGCAGCCCTTGATCGACTGGAGGGCGGCCACCTCCGCGGCGATCGGGCTGGCATCCACGGCGGCCCTGTACTCGGAGAGCAGGTCCGCCCGGGCCTCCGCCGCGGCCTCGACCTCGTTCCTCAGGGCGGCGAGCGTCCGAACCCCGCCATCGTCCTCCGGCCTGACCTTGTCGAGCCACCTCAGGAAGTCGTAGGTCCAGTACTTCCTCGGGTTGCCGGCGGGCGTGGTGCCGCCGTAGACGAACCCTCGCTTTGCGAGGAAGGCGAGCAGCCGCTGCTTGGCGGTCGCCAGGCGCGCGGTCGCCCCGTCGTAGGCGCCGGCGAGGTCCCTGATGCCTTCGACCTCGGGGGAGGGGATCCATACGGGGGAGATGTCGTGGGCGAGTATCGCCTTGGCCATCCTGGCGGCGTCGTTCCTGTCGTTCTTGGAGGCCGAGTCGGCGGCCGACCTGGGGATCTTCGAGACCGCGGCGACGACGCACTCGACGCCGAGCCCGGCGAGCTCCCTTTGCGGGGCGAAGCCGAGGTAGCCGCTCTCGTAGGCCGCGAGCGACGGCCCGGGGAACCCATCCATCCACCCGGCGATCTCGCCCCAGGGGTTGCCGGGGAACCTCCTCGTCACGGCCTCGCCGGTGTCCGCGTCGAGGGCGCAGACGGTGGTCGACCTCAGGTGGACGTCCATCCCGAACGCGGTAGAATACTTTGGCATGGGAGCCTCCCAACCTCGTTGCGGCGCGGCTGCGCCTATGGCACTTCAACATCATTGTCGCAGCCCCGACCCGCGGTCACGAGCGGGGGCTCCTATCTTTTTAGTGCCCTCGGATTGGGTCATAGTGTCTGTCGTTGCCAAAAGAATGATCCCTTGGGGACGGAGGAAAACGGATCAGTTTGGGCGGTGCTGGCGCCAAGGTTTAAGACCGACGTTGTCCCTTGTTGCATCCCTACCAGACGGTGAACTGGGCGTTTTCTGTGTTCCAATGGACATCGCGAACGTAGTCGCGCACGCCCGTCGCATCTCGTGCTTCGAACAACTCAAGAATATGGGCATGTTCGTTGTTGGCTTTGTTGAGCAGTTTGCACGCCGTCTCCTGGTCGACAGTCTCGTAATCGCGCTTGATAAAGCAGCGCTCGAGCTGCGAGATCATATCGCGCAGACGGTCGTTGCCGCAGCGGTTGAAGTACGTCAGATGAAAGTCTCGCTGAATGTCGTCATACTTTCGGATGAGACCGCCTTGGATCGCGAGGTCCATAGAGCCGACGAGAAATTTCAGCTGCGTAATGTCATCGTCGGTTAGGTTCGGACAGGAGAGATATGCGGCCTGCCCGTCGAGCGGTCCCATAATCTCAAAGACTTCAACGGCGTTTTGCTGATCGAACCCACGGACGCGGAATCCGCGGCGGGGGAGATTGTCCAGGTAGCCATCGCTTGCCAGCTGGATGAGCGCTTCGCGGACCGGCGTGCGCGACACGCCCATGGCATCGCAGATCGTCTGCTCGCTCAGCCGGTCGCCGGCGGACAATTCGCCGGCGTCAATACGGCTCGAAATATAGTCGTATACGTGGTCCTTCAGGGGCCTTCTGAGCGTTTCCATGAGCTTATGTTCCTTAACTGTATATTTCTAAAATTAAATACGTTTCGCTTGAATAGCTCAATTGAATTATAGAACGACCAGCTAAATCGCGCTACTTTGCGCCGATACGTAAGAATACGCTTACCGATGAATATCTACCGTTCAGTATCGTATACAATATACAAAACAGGAAAACCGCACTAAGATAAAGCCATCGAAAGGAAGGCGGGCGCGAAGAAGTCCCGCTCTCTGCTAAGAGATCCAAGGAGGATCATCATGACCAAGTTCAGCCACGTCATCATCCGCCGCCCCGGCAAGTCCCTGAGCAATGGCATCACGAGTGCCCCCGAGCTTGGCCAGCCCATCTACGAGCGCGCCATCGAGGAGCACTACGATTACGAGCATGCGCTCGAGCAGTGCGGCGTGGATGTCTCGGTGCTGCCGGCACTCGAGCAGTATCCTGACAGCTGCTTCGTCGAAGATCCGGCCGTTATCACTCGCTGCGGCGCCATCATTACCAACCCCGGCGCCGATAGCCGCAACGGCGAGAAGGACGAGATCGAGCCGGCCGTCCGTCGCTTCTTTGACGACGAGCATGTCAAGCACATCGTTTCTCCGGGCACGCTCGACGGCGGCGACGTCATGATGGTCGGCGACCATTTCTACGTCGGTCGCTCCGCTCGCACCAACGAAGAGGGCATCCGCCAGTTCTGCGAGATTCTCGAGGGCTGGGGCCTCGAGGGTTCCGAGGTTCCGCTGGAGGAGGTCCTGCACCTCAAGACGGGCGTCAACTACATCGAGGACAACAACATGCTCGTCTCCGGTGAGTTTATCGATAAACCCGACTTTGCCCAGTACAACAAGATCATCGTGCCCGAGGACGAGGCTTACGGCGCCAACTGCATCTGGGTCAACGGTACGGTCATCGTCGCCGAGGGCTATCCGACCGTGCTCAAGGCCGTGCAGGATCTGGGCTACAAGACGCTCGTCGTCGATACCTCCGAGTATCGCAAGGTCGACGGTGGCCTTTCTTGCCTGTCGCTGCGCTTCTAACGCGATGGCTGTAACAGTCTGATGATCGCTTGACCGATGGCCCGGCACCCGATTCGGGACGTCCGGGTCATCTTTCGTTCGATCACATGATGAAGGGGGTGCACATACAATGGCCTCTAAAGCTCAAAACGACGAGATTATCGACCCTAATGGCCTCGATCTCTTTCGTCTGACCATGATGGTCATTACCGCCAGTATTTGTGGCGGCATCTTCTCGCTTGCCGGCGATATGGCAGCGGGCGGGGCAAATACCGGTGCAGTTATCGTCTCGTGGGGAATTTGCTTTATTGGCGTCTTTGCGCTGATGATGGTGTTCAACGGTTTGTCTCAGGCCCGTCCCGACCTGACCGGCGGCATCTATGCATACGCTGCGGCCGGTTTTGGCGATTACATTGGATTCAACTCCGCCTGGGGCTACTGGATCAGCGCATGTCTTTCCAACGTGAGCTTTGCGCTCTTGCTGTTTAGCGCGCTGGGCTATTTCTTCCCTGCGTTTGGCGCGGGCAACAACTTGCTTTCCATCGTCTGCGCCAGTGTGTTTTTGTGGTTCCTTACCGCCCTTGTGCTTCGTGGCGTTAAGGAGGCTGCGGGCATTAACACGATCGTTACGTTGGCGAAGCTGGTGCCGCTGGGACTCTTTGTGCTGAGCATCGTGCTCCTGGGCAAGTTCAACGTCGATATCTTTATGGACAACTTCTGGGGAGAGCCGGCTGGTCCTGGCTTTGGCGAGCAGGTTGTCTCGACCATGATCGCCCTTGTCTGGGTCTTCACGGGCATCGAGGGCGCTGTCGTTATCTCGGGCCGTGCAAAGTACGTGCGTGACGTCGGCCGCTCGACGGCACTTGGATTCGCGGCTGTGTTCACGCTGTATCTGATCATCTCGATGCTGTCACTCGGCATTATGCCGCGCGAGGAGATGGCACAGCTCGCAACGCCCTCCATGGCGGGAATTCTCGAGTGCGCAATCGGTCCTGTTGGCGCTGCCATCGTAAACCTTGGCGTTATTCTCTCGCTGGTCGGCGCGATGCTGGGCTATGTCATCATTGCGTCCGAGACGCCGTTCGAGGCAGCACGCCAGGGATCCTTCCCTCTGGCGTTTGCCAAGACGAACAAGCACGACGCCCCGGTGGTAACGGTTCTCGTGAGCTCCGGCATTACGCAACTCTTCTTGATCGTGTCGTATGTGGCGGCGAGCACGTACAAGTTCTTCTACAGCTGCGCAGTTAATACGATCCTAGTTCCGTACGTGTGCTCGGCAGCTTATTACATGGTGATTGGCTGGAAGAACGAGCATCTGGACGGGCCGCATGCGCCAAGCGTCGGCAAGGCGCGCTTCTTCGGTACGCTCGGCTTCATCTACACATTGTTCCTGGTGTGGTCGACGGGTCTTCAGGGCGTTATGATCACGACGATTCTTTTTGCTCCGGCCATTCCCGTTTATATGCTGGGCGAGCGAGGCCGCGGTAAGCCGGTACTTCCGCATCTGCACGACAAGCTGATCGCAGCGGTGGTCATTGTCGTGGCAATCATTTCGCTGTATCTGCACTTTGCCGGCATTGCGCCGATTGTCTAAGGCTATGGCGAGTTTCATTGCTAGGTAAGCCGGCGGGCATCGCGTATCGGTGCTACTTGGCATTCCATAGCTGATGTGGGTCTCTATAACGTGCCTATGTGAGCGCCCACCAAGCCCGCGCAGGTGACATTTGTTGCCAGCGCGGGCCTTTGCTGTTGCGGCGAAATGCTGCCGGCAGCTGGGGACGTTCCTGTTGTGCCGGCGCCTTGGGACACTCCTTGGTTGTTTTGCATGCGACGAAGGGAATGGATCATTTTGTCGAGGGGGCGGGCGGCTTTCGGTCCTCGGGGAAACCACGGCCCGGAATCCCCCTTGCACCGATCTGTCGATTGAACATCGTTGTGTGTTCGCGCTATCATGCATGGTTACAATTGGTTAGCCATGGCAAACGGTTAGCCATGGTAAACAAAATGCAACGCCCTGTGGGCGCCGGGGGAGGAACGCGGACGTGAGACTCGATACACTCGAGATTGGAAAGGACGCCGTTGTCGCATCGGTGGCATCGGACGACCAGGCACTCCGACAGCATATTTTGGACATGGGCCTAACGCCGGGCACCGAAGTCACCATGATGAAGTACGCCCCCATGGGCGACCCGCTCGAGATTCGCCTACGCGGCTACGAGTTGACGCTGCGCAAGGACGATGCCGCTCGCATCGAGCTCGTGGGCATTCACGACACCGATACGGGTCCGCGCGCTAACGCCGCAATCGGCACGACGGAGCATCCGGCCCTGGGCGAGGGGACGTATTCGCCCCGCGCGGCAAAGACGGCCGTGCCCGAGGGCGCACCGCTGCATTTTGCCCTCGCCGGCAACCAAAACTGCGGCAAGACCACGCTGTTCAACCAGCTGACGGGCTCCAACCAGCATGTCGGTAACTTTCCTGGCGTGACGGTCGACCGCAAAGATGGCGCCATCCGCAACCACCCCGAGGCGAGCGTCACTGATCTGCCCGGCATTTACTCTCTGTCGCCGTACACGGGCGAGGAGATCGTAAGCCGCCAGTTTATCCTGGATGAGCACCCCGACGCCATCATCGATATCATCGACGCCACCAACATCGAGCGTAACCTTTACCTGACGCTGCAGCTTATGGAGCTCGATCGACCCATGGTCATCGCGCTCAACATGATGGACGAGGTGACGGCCAACGGCGGCGCCGTGGACGTCAACCTGCTCGAGAGCCTGCTGGGCGTGCCTGTTGTTCCCATTAGTGCTGCCCGCAACGAGGGTATTGGCGAGTTGGTGGATCATGCCTTGCACGTGGCGCGGTTCCGCGAGCGTCCCGGTCGCCTGGACTTCTGCGCGCCCGATGGTCCGGACGGCGGCGCGCTGCATCGCTGCATTCACGGCATCGCCAACCTTATCGAGGACCATGCCGCGACGGCGCACATTCCCGTGCGTTTTGCGGCGACCAAGCTGGTTGAGGGCGACGAGCTGGTGACCGAGGCGCTTCACCTGGACCGCAACGAGCTCGACGCCATCGAGCACATCATTAGCCAAATGGAGGGCGAGGCCGGCACCGACCGTCTATCTGCGCTGGCTGACATGCGCTTCGGCTTTATCGGCGACGTGTGCGGGCGTTGCGTCGTCAAGCCGCACGAGAGCCGCGAGCACGTGCGCTCCGTCAAGATTGACCGCATCCTGACGGGTCGCTACACGGCCATCCCGGCGTTCCTGGTGATCATGGGTCTCGTCTTTTGGCTGACGTTTGGCGTGATCGGCGCGGCGTTGCAGGGACTTATGGAGGACGGCATCGCTGCCATCATCGCCTCGGCCGATGCGGGTCTCAAGGCGTTCGGCACCAACGACGTAGTGCGCTCGCTGGCTGTCGACGGCGTGCTTACGGGTGTGGGCAGCGTGCTGACCTTCCTGCCGATTATCGTCGTGCTCTTCTTGTTCCTTTCCATTCTGGAAGACTCGGGCTACATGGCGCGCGTGGCCTTTGTCATGGATAAGGTATTGCGTCGCTTTGGCCTGTCGGGCCGCAGCTTTGTGCCCATGCTCGTCGGTTTTGGCTGCTCCGTGCCGGCTATCATGTCGACCCGTACGCTCCCATCCGAGCACGACCGCAAGATGACCGTCATGCTCACGCCGTTCATGAGCTGCTCGGCCAAGCTGCCGGTTTACGGCTTGCTGTGCGGAGCATTCTTCCCGCAGGCGACGGTCCCCGCCATGGTCTCGCTCTATCTGATTGGCATTGCGGTCGGCTGCATTGCCGCTCTGGTGCTCAACCGCACGGCATTTAAGGGCGACCCGGTGCCGTTTATCATGGAGCTTCCCAACTACCGCTTGCCGAGTGTCAAGACGACGGTGATGCTGGCATGGGATAAGGCCAAGGACTTTATTACCAAGGCCTTTACCATTATCTTTGCCGCGACCGTGGTCATCTGGTTCCTTCAGACGTTCGACATCCGCTTTAATGTGGTCGCCGATCAGTCGCAGAGTCTGCTTGCCGGTCTGGGTAGCATTATCGCGCCGGCGCTGGCACCGCTCGGCTTTGGCGACTGGCGTGCATCCACGGCGCTCGTCACCGGACTTATCGCCAAGGAGAGCGTCATCTCGACCCTCACGGTGCTTTTGGGCGCGACCTCGCCTGCGGTGTTGTCGACCATGTTTTCGCCGTTCACCGCCTACGTGTTTTTGGTCTTTACGCTGCTGTATCCGCCCTGCGTGGCTGCCATCGGCGCCGTCAAGAGCGAGCTGGGCGCGCGCTACGCCGTGGCCGTATTCGCATTTCAAGTGACGGTCGCCTGGATCGTGGCGTTTGTCGTGCATTCGGCAGGTATATTGCTGGGGTTGGCTTAGTTATTTATTGACGGCGCAACCTCTGTGTATCGAATTGTTTTCGGCCCCGCATCTGTTGCTGACGGATGCGGGGCCGTTGCTATATAATCGCCTCCGCTCAAAACGATTGGAGACGTTATATATGACTCAGGCAAGGCAAGACGGCATCACGCTCAAGCAGTGGCTCCCGCTCATCGGACTCACCTGCTGCGCCTTCGTGTTCAACACGTCGGAGTTTATGCCCATCGGTCTTTTGACTGACATCGCCGCGTCGTTCTCGCTCACCGAGTCCCAAGCCGGCATCATGATCTCGGTCTATGCCTGGGGCGTCATGCTGCTGTCGCTGCCGCTCATGGTGTTCGCTTCGCGCTTTGAGTTCAAGCGGATGCTGCTGGGCGTGCTGGCCGTGTTTTCGCTGGGCCAGTTTCTGTCCGCTGTGGCGCCGACTTATCCCATCCTGGTCTGTGCGCGCCTGGTGGTCGCTTGCGCACATGCCGTGTTCTGGTCGGTCGCTTCGATTATGGCCTCGCGCCTGGTCGACACGCGCCACGGGGCGCTCGCCATCAGCATGATCGCTACGGGCTCGTCCATCGCGCAGATCTTTGGTCTGCCCCTCGGTCGCGCTATTGGCTTGGCCGTGGGCTGGCGCATGACGTTTGCCGTGGTCGGGGTCCTCTCGGCCATCGCGGTCGTCTACCAGGCGACCGTGTTCCCGGCCATGCCGGCGGGCGAGCGCTTTACCGTCAAACAGTTGCCCGAGCTGCTCAAGAACCCGCTCCTGATCGCGCTCTACGCAGTCACGGTCTTCATGGCGACCGGCTATTACGCAAGCTACAGCTATATCGAGCCCTTCCTGGCGCAGGTCGCGCACGTCGATGCGGGCGCCATTACCATGACGCTGACGGCGTTTGGCTGCTCTGGTTTGCTCGGAAGCTGGCTGTTTGGCCGCCTGTTCGATGGGCATCGCTTCCCGTTCCTTGCTATCACGCTCTCCGGCGTGCCGGTGGCCCTGCTGCTCATGGGGCCGGCCGCATCGTCGCTCGTGACAGTGCTTGCCGTCTGCGCACTGTGGGGTTGCTGCGCCACGGCCTTTAACGTGGCGTTTCAGGCCGAGCTCATCAAGCACACGCCGGCAGATTCGTCGGCCGTCGCCATGTCAATCTTCTCGGGCCTGTTCAACCTCGGTATCGGTACGGGCACCGCGATCGGTGGCGCCGTGGTTTCGGGCCCCGGTATCGCCTGGATCGGCTGCGCAGGTGGCGCAATCGCCGTCGTGGGCGTCATCCTCGCTATCACGATACTATTCCCGGCCATACGCCGCGCAAAGCCCGTCGCCTAGCCACATCCTCCTCATCAGTTGCGGTGAAATACGGACTGCTGGGCCCAATAAACCCGGCAAACAGTCCCTATTCCACCGCAACTTATTTTGGGGGAGGGGATGCACGGCAGGCATACAATGGATGGCGTTGTGTTGAGCTTACCGGGAGGCTGTTATGTGGGCATACGAGACGACGTTCTATCAGATCTATCCGCTGGGCTTTTGCGGGGCTCCGCGCGAAAACGCTGCACCCGTTGCCGAGGATGAGCTCGCCCAGGCTGCCAACGCCGCGCCCAACCCCGATGCGCCCATCATGAAAATCGCCCAATGGGCCGACTACCTGCAAGAGCTCGGTATTGGCGCTGTGCTCATCAACCCGCCGCTCGAGTCTGATAGCCACGGCTATGATACGCGCAGCCTGCGCCATATCGACCGCCGCCTGGGTGGGGATGCCGATTTTGCCGCCGTATGCGAGACGCTGCACGCCCATGGCATCCGCGTGGTGCTCGATGCCGTCTTCAACCACGTCGGTCGCGGCTTTTGGGCCTTCCGCGATGTGCAGGAGCGCAAGTGGGACTCGCCCTACAAGGACTGGTTCCACATCAGTTTTGACGGCGACTCCTGCTATGGCGACGGCTTTTGGTACGAGGGCTGGGAGGGCCATTTTGAACTCGTGAAGCTCAACCTGCAAAACCCCGCCGTGGTCGATTACCTGCTTGAGTCCGTGCGCCGCTGGGCCGAAGTCTTTGGCGTCGACGGTCTGCGCCTGGACGTCGCCTATATGCTCGATCGCGATTTTATGCGCCGCCTGCATACTTTTACCCGTGAGCTCAAGTCCGACTTTGTGCTGATTGGTGAGACGCTCCACGGCGACTACAACCAGATCGTCAACGACGAGATGCTCGACTCCTGCACCAACTACGAGTGTTACAAGGGCCTTTACTCCAGCTTTAATTCGGTCAACATGTTCGAGATTGCCCATTCGTTGCATCGCCAGTTTGGCGGCGATCCGTGGTGCATCTACCGCGGCAAACACCTGCTGTCGTTTGTCGACAACCACGATGTGCCGCGCCTGGCGAGCATCCTTACCGACAAGTCCTGCCTGCGCCCCGCCTATGGCATGCTGTTTGGCATGCCGGGCATCCCGTGCGTCTACTACGGCAGCGAGTGGGGAATTGCTGGCGAAAAGGGCGGCCCCGATGGCGACTGGGCGCTGCGACCTGCGCTCGATGAGCCTGCGCCCAACGAGCTGACGGCCTTCATCAAGCAGCTCACGCACCTGCGCTCGGCCGACGACGCGGCGGCCCGTGCTCTCAACTACGGTGCCTATCGCAACGTGGTGATCCAGAACAAGCAGCTGCTGTTCGAGCGCGCCTGCGACGACGCGACGGTGCTTGTGGCGGTCAATGCCGTGAACGAGCCCTATACCTTTGGAGCCGGCGAACTCAACGGCTCCTTCGTCGACCTACTTGCCGACGATGCTCCCACGGTCGAGCCGACGGGTACCCTTGAGCTTGCACCCTACGAGGTGCGCTATCTGCTGAGGGCCTAGCTCGTGGCCGCGCCGGACGAGGGCTATCAACATATTGAGCATGGGTTTGAACCCGTGTTTGACGAGCACTCGCGCGTTTTGGTGCTCGGGTCGTTTCCCTCGGTGCTTTCGCGTGCCAATGCCTTTTATTACGGTAACCCTCAGAATCGCTTTTGGCGCGTGATGGCCGCATGCCTCGGTGTGCCCGTGCCGCCCAACGAGGGCGACCCTTTGGCAAGCGGTGAGCCTGCGACGCTCGACGCCTCGATTGTCGCCAAGCGCTCCATGCTGCTGAACGGCGGCGTGGCCCTGTGGGACGTGATCGAGAGCTGTGACATTAAGGGCTCGAGTGACGCGAGCATTCGCAACGTTGTGCCGGTACATGTCGAGCGCATTGCCGGCGCAGCTCCCATTGAGCAGGTGATATGCAACGGTGGTACAGCTGGTCGGCTCTACAAGCGCTATCTACAAGAACGCACCGGGCTGCCGGCCATCGTTCTGCCGTCGACAAGTCCCGCCAATGCGGCATGGCGCCTGGAACGCCTTGTCGAGCGCTGGCGCGAGGCCGTTGACTGGGGCGCTCTGTAATTTAGATATCTGATTGGGCGCGGGTGCCGAGGCGTTTCATGATGGCATGCCAGATTGGTGCGGGCAGCGCGGGCTTGACGCGCACCATACCGTCGGCATCGACGCTACCGGCATTGCCACCGCCAAGCAGCTGCGCATGCTCAATGGAGCAGCCCATGCGCACAGCGCCCACAAGCTTATCCATCGCTTCCGAAAATGGTCGGCGCATGAGGCCCATGCGTGGGGAATGGCGAAGCGCTGCGATGCCGCTGCCGGCACAGACGACAACGCCGCCACACCACAATTGGTCATGGCGCTCACAGGTCTTGTGAAGACGAATGGCGGTCCCGCGCGCCTGCTTAGCGCCCTCTTGTGCGGCTCGAATCGCGGCATAGACGCGCGTTCCTGTACCGCCAAAGCGTTCAAGCGCCTGCTCGATAGCTGTCAACGTCTCATCGTCAGCCACATCTTCAATGGCCAGCACGATGCCATCGACTGCGCCGGCATCATCCGCCTCCAGGTCAACCGGGCGGGGGAGCGCGGTGTCGGAAAACTGTGCATAGGCGGCGATGGCATCCTGCAGGTCCCAAAGCAAAAACTCAAGATCGGCGCTATTGGGAACGCTGATATACGCAATGGTTTGCAGCGTTTTTGGTACATCGCCGTGCGCGGTTGTCTCCATGCCGCCTCCTTTCCGGTTGGTTTCCGTTTAGGTTACACCGTCTGACGGCGCCCCGCCGCGCTATCCTAGTGCAACCCTTACGAAAGGAACGCCATGCGTCTGCCCATGAACACCTCGCTTGCCACGCTCAAGCCCTCCGGCATCCGTCGGATCAATGCGCTCGCCGCTCAGCACCCGGAGTGCATCGCGCTCGCGCTCGGCGAGCCCGATTTTCCCACGCCCGATGTGATTAGCGCCGAGGTGACGGCTTCGCTCGACCGCGGCGACACGCACTATCCGCCTAACAACGGTCGCCCCGCCCTGCGTGAGGCGTTGTCTGCCTACATGGGGGACGCGGGCCTTACGTTTTCTGCCGACGAGATCATCCTGACCGACGGCGCGACCGAGGCCCTGTCGGCAACATTCATGGCTATGCTCAACCCCGGCGACGAGGTCATCATCCCCACGCCGGCCTTTGGCCTGTACGAGAGCATTGTCGTGGCCAACCACGCCAAGGCGGTCTTTTTGGATACGGAGTCTGCGCAATTCCAGATTGACGAGGACGCACTTCGTGCTTGCGTGACGCCGGCGACCAAGGCCATCGTCATCTGCACGCCCAACAATCCTACGGGCTGCATTCTCAACGCGGCGTCGCTCGACGCCGTGGCACACGTGGCAGAGCAGGCGGGCATCTACGTAATCTGCGACGATGTATATAACCGCCTGGTCTACGTGGACGGCTACGAGCGATTTGCCCAGCGTCACCCGGAGCTTCGCAATCAGACAGTAGTTATCGAGAGCTTTTCCAAGCCCTGGGCCATGACCGGCTGGCGCTTGGGCTGGCTAGCAGCGGCAACTCCCGTTATCGCCGAGATCGCAAAGGCCCACCAATACTTAGTATCGAGCGCCGTTTCATTTGAGATGGACGCCGCAGCTCGAGCTCTGACCGTCGACCCCACCCCCATGCTCGAAGTCTACCGAGCTCGTCGCAAACGTGTACTCGCAGCCTTAAACGCCATGGGCCTCGACGTAGTGGAACCGGCGGGAGCCTTCTACGCCTTCCCCAGCATCAAACAATACGGCCTAACGAGCGAAGACTTCTGCATCAAAGCCATCAAAGAGGCCAACGTAGCCCTAGTCCCGGGAGACTGTTTCGGCACCGAAGGCCACGTCCGCTTAAGCTACTGCGTCTCCGACAAAAATCTGGACGAAGGTCTCCACCGCCTGTCAACCTTCGTTTCAACCTTATAGCCCAACGGGACGCAACACATCAGCCCACCGACCCAAGCATTATGAGTGGGGGCGTTGCTCAACGGAAAACCGGGCTGCCCCAAAGTCACCGCAGGCCGCGCCGCCGAAGGCCGGGCGCAAGGTTTTCGTAGATTCCGCACGAGCCGGAAAGCACTTAATGTGCTTTCCGAGCGAGCCCAGGACCTGACCGAGCGAAAACCTTGCGCCCGGCCTTCGGCGGCGCGGCCGGATGGTGGAATTGTGTGCAGCCCGGTTTTCCGTTGACCGACGCCGGGGTCCCCGCCATAATACTTTCGGTTCACGCACGAATCCGCTGCCAGAGACAGCCGGTGCAAACGGGCATTGCCCGCGAGCTTAATGGGATATCCCGCCAGCCGAGGTGGTCGAGTAGATATGTCTTCTCGCCCCCGTCGCTCATGCAGCGCGGGGGCTTTCTTTTTGGACATGCCCCCGTCACGTCCTTGTGGCGGACCGTGCCCGGAAAGAATTCGAGGAGGTGTAATTCATGCCCCAGCAGTACAAAATCGACAAGGTTGCAGAGATCGAGTCCCGTATCGCCGAGAACGCCGGTCTGTTCGTCGTCAACTACAACGGTCTGACGGTTAAGCAGGCTCAGGAGCTGCGTCATCAGCTTCGCGAGTGCGGCGCCGAGATGAAGGTCTACAAGAACAACCTGGTCAAGATCGCTCTCAAGAACCAGGAACAGCCCGAGCTCGACGAGATCCTCGCCGGCCCCGTCGCTTATGTGTTCTACGAGACCGAGCCGGTCGAGGCCGCTAAGACCCTTAAGGACTTCTCCGCTAAGTCCAAGGGCGTCCTTGAGATCAAGGGCGGTATCTCCGACGGCAAGGCCGTTTCCGCTGATGATGTTAAGGCTATCGCCGAGCTGCCCACCAAGGACCAGCTTCTCGGCCAGATCGCCGGTCTCATCTCCGGTTTCGCTCGCGACATCGCTGTCTGCGTCAACGGCGTTTCCTCTGGTCTCGCTCGTTCGATCCAGCAGGTCTCCGAGCAGAAGGCAGCCTAGTCGCTGTTTTCACCCGCGGCGGCAACGCCGCACCCCTGACGCATTCGCGTCGTGTTTTAACTGATCTCCGTGCACAGACACGGAAACCGAAAGGACTTAGAAATGGCTAAGCTTACCACCGATGAGATCATCGATGCTCTTAAGGAAATGACCCTTCTCGAGGCTTCCGAGCTCGTTAAGGCTATCGAGGACACCTTCGGCGTTTCCGCCGCTGCTCCTGCCGCCGTTGTCGCCGCTCCGGCTGCTGGCGCTGCTGAGGCCGAGGAGAAGACCGAGTTTGACGTCGTGCTCGAGGGCTTCGGCGACAACAAGATCCAGGTCATCAAGGCCGTCCGTGAGCTCACCAACCTTGGCCTGAAGGAGGCCAAGGAGGTCGTCGAGGGCGCTCCCAAGGCTGTTCTCGAGGGTGCCAAGAAGGAGGACGCCGAGGCTGCCAAGGAGAAGCTCGAGGCTGCTGGCGCTGCTGTCACCCTCAAGTAATCAGGCTTTCTCGCCAGATTTCTTTGCAGACGGGGTTCGCATTGCGAGCCCCGTCTTTTTCGTTTTGATCCCTCTATTTTGTTGGCTCGGCATACAAATTGCTGCCGCTTGCGGTGCTTTGGGGTCGCTACCGTTGGGCGATAAAATTGCACGATTCGAGCAATAATTTGCGTTGACCTGCTGAAGAATGGTGCTTGCCTACATTAACGTTAATTAACGGCGGTAAGATAAACCGGTATCGCAATTTGGTCTGCGGCCGCCGTGCCGCACGCACAGGGCGCATCCTGCGCCTGCGAAAGGATCCCTGAATACTATGAAGGCAATCATCCCCGCCGCCGGTCTTGGCACGCGTTTTCTGCCTGGCACCAAGTGCACGCCCAAAGAGATGCTGCCGGTGCTCGACAAGCCGGTCATCCAGTACGTCGTCGAGGAGGCGCTCGACCCCGAGGAGGTCGACGACGCCATTATCGTCACCTCTCCCGGCAAGCCCGAGTTGCTGAGCTACTTCCAGCCCGATCGTTCGCTCGAGAACCTGCTGCGCGAGCGCGGCAAGGATGCTTATGCCGACGCCGTCGCCCATGCGGGCGGTATGCCGGTCGACTTCCGCTATCAGTACGAGCCCAAGGGCCTCGGTCACGCCATTCGCTCTGCCGCTGACGCTGTGGCGGGGGAGAACTTCCTGGTTCTTCTGGGCGACTACGTTGTGCCCAACCGCGACATCTGCGACAAGATGCTTGCCGTCTCCAAGGAGCACGGTGGCGCTTCTGTTATCGCCGTTGCCGCGTGCGCTCCCGAGGAAGTCAGCCGCTATGGCGTTATCGCCGGCGATCGCGTGGGCGCTCTCGAGGGCTTCGAGAATGCCGCCGACGACGAGCCCGGTGCCGTTTGGCGCATCGGCGGCCTGGTCGAGAAGCCCGCTCCCGAGGCGGCTCCGTCCAACCTGTACATCGTCGGTCGCTACCTGCTGAGCCCGTTGGTCATGGACCTGCTGGCCGATCAGCAGGCCGGTAAGGGCGGCGAGATCCAGCTGACCGACGCCATGGCCCGCTCGCTCGACCGCGAGGCCATGTACGCCGTCGTCATCGACCCGCTGTCGGGCTACGATACCGGTACCCCGTCTGGCTGGATGGCCACCAACGCCCTCATGGCTGCAAGCGATCCTCGCTTTGCCGGCGCCTTCTGGGATGCCATCGACGAGCGCGGCGGTTTGATGCGTAAGTAAGCCTTCGGGCATCGACATTTACGGGTGCGGACTTCGGTTTGCGCCCGTTTTTTTATAAGAGCTGCGATTGCTAACCATCTGTTCACAGAAAATATATGAACAGGTGTTCGATGCACATCCATCTACCTGCATGTTTTCTGTCGAAAAACTTTGCTACTCCAAAAACTCAATCACGTCAAGGCTTTTCTTGCTCAACGGTCGGTACCTGATAAACTATTAGGTTGCGATAACTGGCGAAGCTATGCCTCGCCAATCCACCGAGCATTTCCGTGAAGGAGGAAAAACCTGGTGACCTACGCATACACTGCCACTGAGCGCAAGCGCGTCAGCTTCGGGAAAATCCCGGAGGCCATGGAGCTCCCCAACCTTATCTCTGTTCAAAGGGAATCCTTTGAGCGTTTTAAGGACGAGGGCCTTCGTGAGGCGTTCAAGGAATCCAGCCCCATCCAGAGCCAGAACCATGTTCTCGAGGTTACCTTCGGCGAGCATCAGTTTGGCGATCCCGCGCACACCGTCGAGGAGTGCCGCGAGAAGGACATGACCTATCAGGCTCCGCTTCTGACCGACGTCCGTCTCACTAACAAGGAGACCGGTGAGATCAAGGAGCAGCTCGTCTTTATGGGCGACTTCCCCATGATGACCGATCAGGGCACCTTTATCATCAACGGTACCGAGCGTATCGTCGTCTCCCAGCTCGTCCGTTCCCCGGGCGTGTACTACAGCTCCGAGATGGATTCGGGCAAGCAGATCTACAAGGCTCAGATCATCCCGTCCCGCGGTGCCTGGCTCGAGTTTGAGGTCGACAAGCGCGACCAGCTCATGGTCTCCATCGACCGTAAGCGCAAGCAGAGCGCCACGATGTTCCTGCGCGCCCTTGGCATCGCCGTCACCAACGACGATATCATCGAGCTGCTCGGCAACTCCGATGTGATCAAGCGCACCCTCGAGCGCGATACCGCCCTTACCCGCGAGGATGCTCTTATCGAGATCTACCGTCGCCTGCGCCCGGGCGAGCCTCCCACCGTGGATGCTTCCCGCAGCCTGCTCGAGGGCCTGCTCTTCAACCCGCAGCGCTACGATCTGGCCCGCGTCGGTCGCTACAAGGTCAACAAGAAGCTCAACCTCACCACCGAGGAAGAGGTCACGGTGCTCACCGACGAGGATATCGTCGCTACGCTGCGCTACCTGCTGTCCCTCGCTGCTGGCGAGCAGGGCTTCAAGGTCGACGACATCGACCACTTTGGCAACCGCCGCATTCGCACCGTCGGCGAGCTCGTCGCCAACCAGTTCCGTATCGGCATGAGCCGTATGGAGCGCGTCGTCCGTGAGCGCATGAGCTCCCAGGACATCGACGAGATCACCCCGCAGTCGCTCATCAACATCCGTCCGATCGTGGCCTCTATCAAGGAGTTCTTCGGTTCCTCGCAGCTCTCGCAGTTCATGGACCAGGCGAACCCCCTGACCGGTCTGACCCACAAGCGCCGTCTGTCCGCACTCGGCCCTGGCGGTCTTGCCGGCCACAAGTCGGGCTCCAGCCGCCGCACCAACGTGCCGACGGCCGTCCGCGACGTTCACAACTCGCACTACAGCCGCATGTGCCCGATCGAGACCCCCGAAGGCCCCAACATCGGCCTGATCGGCTCGCTCGCCCTCTACGCCCGCGTCAACGAGTATGGCTTCATTGAGGCTCCGTTCCGTCGCGTCGAGAACGGCGTTGCCACCGACCAGATCGACTGGATGACCGCTGACGAGGAAGAGAAGCACGTCATCGCGCCGGCCAACACGCCGCTCGATCCCAAGACCAACGAGTTCATCACGACCGATGCCGAGGGCAAGATCGTTCGTCCACATACCGTGATCGCCCGTACCCGCGACTTCGACGGCTCCTTCGGCGCTCCCGCCGACGTGCCTGTCGAGGACGTCGACTACATGGACGTCTCGCCGCGTCAGATGCTCTCCGTCGCAGCCACGCTGATTCCGTTCCTCGAGCACGACGACGCCAAGCGTACGCTCATGGGCGCCAACATGCAGCGTCAGGCCGTGCCGCTGGTTCACCCCGCCGCTCCCTATGTCGGTACCGGCATGGAGCGTCGCGCCGCCCTGGACTCTGGCGAGGTTACCCTGGCCAAGAACGCCGGCGAGGTCATCTATGCCGACGCTTCCAAGATTATCGTCAAGCATGCCGGCGGCATGGACGAGTATCACCTGGCCAAGTACCAGCGCTCCAACCAGTCCACCTGCATCAACCACCGTCCGCTCGTGCGCGTCGGTGACACCGTTGAGCAGGGCGAGCCTCTGGCCGACGGTCCTTCGACCGATCATGGCGAGCTCGCACTGGGTCAGAACCTCACCGTGGCATACATGCCGTGGGAAGGCTTCAACTACGAGGACGGTATCGTCGTGTCCGAGCGCCTGGTGGCCGAGGACCTGCTGACGACCATCAACATCACCCGTCACGAGATCGACGCCCGCGACACCAAGCTTGGCCCCGAGGAGATCACCCGCGAGATCCCGAACCTCTCCGAGGACATGCTTGCCAACCTCGACGAGGACGGCATCATCCGCATCGGCGCCGAGGTCGGCCCTGGCGACATCCTGGTCGGCAAGGTCACGCCTAAGGGCGAGAGCGCTCTGACCGCCGAGGAGCGCCTGCTGCGCGCCATCTTCGGTGCCAAGGCCCACGACGTCCGCGACACCTCCCTTAAGATGCCTCACGGCGCTTACGGCCGCGTCATCGACGTCGTCCGCTTTAGCCGCGAGAACGGCGACGACCTGGCCCCCGGCGTCAACGAGCAGGTGCGCGTCTACGTCGCCCAGCGTCGTAAGATCCAGCAGGGCGATAAGATCGCCGGCCGCCACGGCAACAAGGGTGTTATCTGCAACGTTCTGCCGGTCGAGGATATGCCCTACATGGCTGACGGTACCCCGATCGACGTTATCCTCAACCCGCTGGGCGTTCCTTCGCGTATGAACGTCGGCCAGCTGCTCGAGTGCCACCTTGGCTGGGCTGCTGCCTGCGGTTGGGATACCGAGAATGCCGACTCCGACAAGTATGTCCCCGGTCCGTTCTTCACCGCGACGCCCGTCTTCGACGGCGCCAAGGAGGACGAGATCGCCGAGGTCATCCGTCGCGCCAACAAGAACATGCTCAACAAGGCCACCGCTGCCTTTGGCGATCACATGCGCCCCGAGTTTGTCACCCAGCTTGACGAGCGCGGCAAGACCCGTCTGTTCGACGGCCGCACCGGCGAGGAGTTCCGCGAGCCCATTACCGTGGGTACGTCCTACATCCTCAAGCTCGGCCACATGGTCGACGACAAGATCCACGCCCGTTCGACCGGCCCTTACAGCCTGGTTACCCAGCAGCCGCTGGGCGGCAAGGCTCAGTTCGGCGGCCAGCGCTTCGGCGAGATGGAAGTTTGGGCACTGTACGCATACGGTGCTTCCAACGTTCTGCAGGAGATCCTGACCGTCAAGTCCGACGATACCGTGGGCCGCGTCAAGACCTACGAGTCCATCGTCAAGGGCGAGAACGTTCCTGTCCCGGGTATCCCCGAGTCCTTCAAGGTTCTCGTCAAGGAGATCCGTTCCCTCGCGCTGGACATCGAGCCCATGCACGATGCCGACGAGGACGCCTCCGCCCCTGTGACCGCCGAGGAGACCTCTGCCCTCGATGACCTGGCCGCGCTCGCCGGCGTTGATGCCGACGTCGAGGCCCAGGATGCCGAGACCGCCGAGGCACCCGAGGCTGTCGCCGCCACGACCACTGATAAGGAGTAGTTGACTGTGGCAGATTTCGAAGCTACTGATTTTGACTCGGTAAAGATCTCCCTTGCCTCCGCCGACCAGATCCGTTCCTGGTCGCACGGTGAGGTCAAGAAGCCGGAGACCATCAATTACCGTACCCTCAAGCCCGAGAAGGACGGCCTGTTCTGCGAGAAGATCTTCGGTCCCGCCAAGGACTGGGAGTGCTCCTGCGGCAAGTACAAGGGCATCCGCTTTAAGGGTATCGTCTGCGAGCGCTGCGGCGTCGAGGTCACCTCGGCCAAGGTGCGTCGCGACCGCATGGGCCACATCGAGCTCGCCGCTCCCGTGTCCCACATCTGGTACTTCAAGAGCCCCACGAGCTTCCCGATGAGCCGTATGCTCGACATCAAGTCCAAGGACCTCGAGAAGGTTCTGTACTTTGCCAGCTACATCATCACCGAGGTCGACTACGAGGCTCGCGAGGCCGACGCTGACGACCTGCGCGAGGAGCTCGCCGCCGATCTGGAAGAGATCGATGCCGAGTGCGCCCGCCAGATCGAATCCCTCAAGGAGCAGGGCAACCCCGAGAACTTTGACGAGTTCTCCGACGAGGAGCCGCTGACCCCCGAGGAGATCGCCTCTGGCATCGTCGACATTGAGGAAGAGTGCAAGGACGAGAAGCAGCTCCGCACGGACGCCTTCAACGCCTTCATGAAGCTCACCGAGCGCGACCTCATCTCCGATGAGCCGCTGTTCCGCGAGATGACCCGCTACTACTCCATGTACTTCAAGGGTGGCATGGGTGCCGAGGCCGTCCGCGACCTGCTCGCTGCCATCGACCTCCCCTCCGAGGCCGAGAAGCTCAAGGCCATCATCGCCGACGAGGACTCCCAGAAGCAGAAGCGCGAGAAGGCCGTCAAGCGCCTTGAGGTCGTTGACGCCTTCCTGAAGGGCGGCAACAGCCCCGCGAACATGATTCTGGATGTTATCCCGGTCATTCCGCCCGATCTGCGCCCGATGGTCCAGCTCGATGGCGGTCGCTTCGCCGCGTCCGACCTCAACGACCTGTATCGTCGCGTGATCAACCGTAACAACCGACTCAAGCGCCTGCTCGACCTGGACGCCCCTGCGATCATCGTGAACAACGAGAAGCGTATGCTCCAGGAGTCCGTGGACGCCCTGTTCGACAACGGCCGTCGTGGTCGCCCGGTCTCTGGCCGTGGCGGTCGCCCGCTCAAGTCGCTCGCCGAGGCCCTCAAGGGCAAGCAGGGTCGTTTCCGTCAGAACCTGCTGGGTAAGCGTGTCGACTACTCCGGCCGTTCGGTTATCGTTACCGACCCCAAGCTGCTGCTGCACCAGTGCGGTCTGCCCAAGACCATGGCGCTGGAGCTCTTCAAGCCCTTCGTCATGAAGCGCCTGGTCGAGCTTGGCAAGGTCGAGAACATCAAGGGCGCCAAGCGCGCTATCGACCGCGGTGCCACCTTTGTGTGGGATATCCTCGAAGAGGTCATCGACGGCCGCGTCGTGCTGCTCAACCGTGCACCGACCCTGCATCGTCTGTCCATCCAGGCCTTTGAGCCGGTTCTGGTCGAGGGCAAGGCTATCCACCTGCACCCGCTGGTCTGCTCGCCCTTCAACGCCGACTTCGACGGCGACCAGATGTCTGTCCACGTGCCGCTGTCCAGCCAGGCTCAGGCCGAGGCCCGCGTGCTCATGCTCTCTGCGAACAACCTGCGCTCGCCGGCATCCGGCAAGCCGGTCAACATTCCCTCGCAGGACATGATCATCGGTGTGTACTACCTCACCCAGGTCCGCGACGGCCTGCCGGGCGAGAACCACGTTTTCTCGAGCTTCGACGACGCGCTGCACGCCTATGACTGCCGTTCCGAGGTCGACATGCAGGCCAAGATCCAGGTCCGCGTGTCCGCCGAGAACGCCAACGTCATCAACGAGGACGGCACCCGTATCTTCCGCGTCAAGAACGGCAAGAACGAGTTTGTCGACTACGACGTCACCGGCAACAAGACCGCGCGCTTCGAGACCTCTATCGGCCGCATCATCTTCAACCGCCAGTGCCTGCCCGAAGACTATGAGTTCATGAACTACAAGATGGTCAAGGGCGACGTGGCCAAGCTGGTTGCCGACTGCTGCGATCGTTACCCCGAGGCCAAGGTCGGCCCGATCCTCGACGCCATCAAGTACTCCGGCTTCCACTACGCTACCCGCGCCGGCCTCACCATCTCGGTGTGGGACGCTCTCATCCCTGCCGAGAAGCAGGAGCTGCTCGATCGCGCCCAGGCCAACGTCGACCAGATCAACGAGTACTTCGAGGAGGGCTTCATCAACGAGACGGAGCGCCACATCGAAGTCGTTAACGAGTGGACCGCTTGTACCGATAAGGTTGCAGCGCTCATGCTCGACATGTTCGACGAGGAGAACCCGCTGTACATGATGGCCGACTCCGGCGCCCGTGGTTCTAAGACCCAGCTGCGTCAGCTCGGCGGCATGCGTGGCCTGATGGCAGACATGTCCGGCGAGACGATCGACCTTCCCATTAAGGCGAACTTCCGCGAGGGCCTGCTGCCGCTCGAGTACTTCATTTCGACCTACGGCGCCCGTAAGGGCCTGGTCGATACCGCATCCCACACCTCGGACTCTGGTTACCTGACCCGTCGTCTGGTCGACGTGGCCCAGGACGTCATCGTCCGCGAGGAGGACTGCGGTACGCACGAGGGCGTCACCTACAACCTCATCATCCCCGGCACCACTGACCTCAACACCGACCTCGTCGGCCGTTGCTTCATTGAGGACGTCGTGGCTCCCGATGGCACCGTGCTCTTTGAACAGGACGGCTACATCGAGAAGGTCGCCGACATCCAGAAGATGGTCGATGCGGGCCTCAAGAAGGTCAAGCTTCGCGCGCTGCTCACCTGCCGCTCCAAGTACGGCGTGTGCCAGAAGTGCTACGGCTGGGATCTTTCCACCCGCCGACCGGTCGCCATCGGTACTGCCGTCGGCATTATTGCCGCCCAGTCCATCGGCGAGCCCGGTACGCAGCTTACGATGCGTACCATTCACTCCGGCGGCGTCGCTGGCGTCGACGATATTACGCAGGGTCTGCCTACGGTCAGCCGTATGTTCGATATCGTCGGCAACGTCAACGAGAAGATCCTGGGTCGCGAGGCCGAGCTGGCTCCGTACTCCGGCCACCTCTCGATTAAGCCCGAGAAGTCCGAGTACGTGCTGACGCTCACCGACTCCGATGATCACACCCGTGTCCTCGACGAGCGTCGCGTTCCCGCTTCGGTGCGCTTTATGCCCGAGATCGAGGACGGCTGCGAGGTTCGCGCCGGCGACCAGATCACCAAGGGCTTCGTCAACTTCCGCAACCTGCGCAAGCTGACCGATATCGAGTCGACGATGCACACCTTCGTCGAGAGCGTCAAGGACGTCTACACCAGCCAGGGCGTCGACCTGAACGACAAGCACATCGAGGTGCTCGCACGTCAGATGCTGCGTCGCGTTCAGATCACCAACCCCGGTGACTCCAAGTACCTGCTTGGTCAGTACGTCGACCGCTACGAGTTCGCCGACGAGGTCGAGCGCGTTGCCCGTCTGGGCGGTCAGGCTCCCGTGGCCGAGCCCGTCATCCTGGGTACGCTCAAGGTCGCGTCCAACATCGACTCCTGGCTGTCGAGCGCTTCGTTCATCCGTACCGCGGGCGTCCTTACCGAGGCTGCCATCGAGGGCAAGGTCGATCACCTGCTCGACCTTAAGTCCAACGTCATCGTCGGTAAGAAGATCCCGGCCGGTACCGGCCTCAAGCCGTACGCCAACGCCAAGCTGACGTATCGCACGGCCGACGGCTACGTGGACATCGACGGCCCGGCTTCGCCCAACGCCAAGTCGCTGCCCGAGTGGGCACCTGTGGAGCTCAAGGACCTGGACGAGCAGCTCCCGCAGCAGCTCGACTGGGCCGGCTACGACGAGTTCGGTGGTGCTGACGGTTCGTTCACCCGCAACGGCCACACCATCTCCGCCGAGAAGGCTCGCCTGTACCTGTTCGACGACCTGGGCGTGTCGCAGCGCTGGACCAACAAGTTCAGCGAGGTTGGCATCGAGACGGTCGGCGACCTGGTCGGCAAGTCCGAGGAGGATCTGCTGCGCATCGATGGTATCGGTGCCAAGGCGATCGAGGAGCTCCGTGATGGCCTGGAGGCCCACGACCTGCTCTATATCCTCGAGAACAACGACGACGTTGCCGACGAGGAAGACCTCTCGCAGCTGCTGCAGATGGTCTTTAGCCCCGACGGTCCGGACGACATCCTGCTGGGCACCTCTGCCGCGCCGACGCATCACGCCGACGCCGACGAGGAGCTCCTGGGCGCCCCGATCGACGACAAGAAGGCTCCCGCCAACGGTGCCATCAACGAGGACATGGCTTCCCTCGACGAGCTGCTCAACCAGCTCGTGGACACCGACGACGCCGAAGAGGCCAAGGACAACGACGAGGAGTAATTTCCTAGTACGTTAACCGTCCTTCCAAAGACCCGCTTCCCAACAGGGGAGCGGGTCTTTTTTGTTGAAGAAAACCTGCCAATAAGGGACAGGTTTATTTTGGTAGGTTATTCCTGCTTGAATTTGAAACATTTCGTTCGGTCAAAGCGTATCTATGGTGAGGACCTCATCAAGAATCATTACCGTCACCGGGAGGTGATTATGGAAGAACAAACATTTAGACAGGCGGTCGAAGATCACCGGGATGTCGTGTTTCGAATTGCATTGGCGTACCTGCGCGATCGTGCCGATGCCGACGATATTGCCCAAGATGTCTTTCTTAAGTTGCTTAAAAGCGATGGACACTATGAAAGTTGGGAACATCTTCGCCGCTGGCTTATCCGGGTCACGATCAATGAATGTAAATCGCTCTTTCGAAAGCCATGGAGGCGTGTGGAGGATATTGAGAACCTGGCCGATTCGCTTTCGGCGGCGCAGGATGAGACCAAGGCGGTCCTGTCAGACGTTATGCGACTTCCGGAGCGATTCCGCGTTCCCATCGTGCTCTATTACTATCTGGGCTTTTCGACCTCAGAGATTGCCGAGTTGTTGCATGTACCAGCCGCGACCGTTCGAACGCGTTTGGCTCGCGGCAGGTCGAAGCTCAAGTTCATCCTAGAGGAGGGCGACCGTGAAATCCAATCAAATCAAGCAGGCCTTCGAGTCCGTCCAAGCCGATAGCGATCTTGCTGACCGTGTTCTTTATGCCGCTGCTGGTGAGCCGCTTCGCCGAAAGGGTCACGCGAAGCCTCTGTATGTTGCCGTGATCGGATGCCTTGCCGGAGTGCTGGCGACCGGAGGGGTCGCCTACGCCGTCGTCAATTCCAGTTATTTTGCCTCTGCCTGGGGAAACCATGGCAACGGAGAGTCCATTACCTGGACTCAAGGTGGCTCGTTGGGGACTAAATATACCTACACCAGAGAGTTTGGTGATGGTATCGCGCCCCAAAGCTTGGAGGGTTCAGTACAGAAGGTCAATCTGTCCGTCGAGGGCAACGGCTATACACTCGACATTCATGATATGGCTATCGATAAAAACGGTTGCGGTGCCGTGACGTTTACGTTGTCCAATCCAAATGGTGTTAACTACTACAAGCCGGCAGCAGAGACTGGCGAACTTGTTCTCTATGGTGAAGAAGAACAAGGCATCGGCACGCCCAGCATGAACTTCGGCGAGGAATGGGCTGACACACGCTGCACAATTGATAAAGACACATCAAGCGACACGGTCATTAATGGCACGATGTACTTTGCCTCGTGGAATCGCGAGCGAGATTTGGGACATGCGGTCAGCTGGAATATCTGCTGGACTGAGGGCGAAGGCGAGGACGCGAAGCTGCTCGAGGCATCGACGCCCGAGTTTAGCGTTGGAGCGTACGTCGATACAAAGGAACTCCGCTCCGATGACTCGCCTCTTGAGATTAGCCCGTTTTCCATCCAGACGCACATCGACGATCTGGGCATTGACGCAGTCACGAAAAAGTTGACCGTTACCTACAAGGATGGATCGGAGCAGATTATCGAAGACGATGCTGCAGGCGCGTACAATTCCTATGTTTCGCTGACGCGCAATAGCGGGGAGAACATCTCGGTTCCGACAAAGCTGATCAATGTCGATCAAGTGGTCTCGGTAACCCTCGAGGGCACGAGATACACATCAACAGGAGAGACCGAAACAGAAGTTCCCTTTACCATCGTCTATTCGTAAGGTCTGGGCCGCTTCCCAAGAGGGGAAGCGGCCTTTTTAGCGTTATATGGACGAGTGGATTGAACGCTATTTGCCTGATTCTCGCAAGAACGTGGCAAATGGATGCGAATCACCGTGAAGAGCGGCGTTTCCCCAGATAAAACCGACCAAAATAAACCTGTCCCTTTTTGGCAGGGAACGTTGCCCCGACGAGCACGTCGGATTCCCGGTCCGGGCGGCCCGCTGTTTAAGTTTGTCGCGAGTTCCGCACGAGCCGGAGGCCACTTAATGTGGCCTCCGTGCGAGCCAGGACTGTAGAGCAGCAAACTTAAACAGCGGGCCGCCCGGGCCGGGAATCCGCCCCCGCGCACAGAAGGGGATTCCTTTTGTGTAGGCTTTGCGGAAATATACTCATTTTGGGATACGCCCGGCGGCGTGGTCTGTTGACGGCACAGCTAACGCCACGTATCCTATCGAACTGCGTGTTTCGTAGGGGGATGCTGACCCCTCGATTCAAGCCGTTGCACTTTACAGAAAGCTGGAATCATTCGAGAAGGAGTACGCTTTGCCTACTATTAACCAGCTGGTTCGCCAGGGCCGTCGTTCCGTGCCCAAGAAGTCCAAGAACGCTGCTCTGCAGCACAACTCCCAGAAGCGCGGCGTGTGCACCCGCGTCTTCACCACGAGCCCCAAGAAGCCGAACTCGGCTCTTCGTAAGGTTGCCCGTGTTCGCCTCGTCAACGGCATCGAAGTTACCGCTTACATCCCGGGTGAGGGCCACAACCTGCAGGAGCACTCCATCGTGCTCGTCCGCGGCGGTCGTGTCCGTGACCTCCCTGGTGTCCGTTATCACGTCATCCGTGGCGCCTACGACGCTGCTCCGGTCCAGAACCGTATGCAGGCCCGTTCCAAGTACGGTGCTAAGCGCCCCAAGGCCAAATAAGCCAGATAACGTTTTGATACTTTCGCCGTGTGCCGCCTAAGCGCCGCACGGTAGACACTTAAGGAGATTTCACATGCCGCGTCGTGCAGCAGCTAATCGTCGTGAGGTTCAGCCTGACGCCGTTTACAACAACCGCCTGGTGACTCAGCTCATCAACAAGGTCCTTCTTGACGGCAAGAAGGCCACCGCTGAGCGCATCGTTTACACCGCTTTCGAGATCGTTGCCGAGAAGTCCGAGGGTGGCGACGCTCTCGCTACCTTCAAGAAGGCTATGGACAACGTCAAGCCCACGCTTGAGGTTAAGCCCAAGCGTGTCGGTGGCGCTACCTATCAGGTCCCGATGGAGGTCAACTCCCGTCGTTCCACCGCTCTGGGTATCCGCTGGATCGTCAACTTCTCCCGCGCTCGCAAGGAGAAGACCATGGCCGAGCGTCTCGCCAACGAGATCCTCGACGCTTCCAACGGCCTGGGCGCTTCCGTCAAGAAGCGTGAGGACGTCTTCAAGATGGCCGAGGCCAACCGCGCGTTCTCTCACTATCGTTGGTAAGTTAAGGTAAGGAACTAACATGGCTAAGCCTAAGTACAAGCTTTCCGATACCCGTAACATCGGCATCATGGCTCACATCGATGCCGGTAAGACCACCACGACCGAGCGTATTCTTTACTACACCGGTAAGACCCACAAGATCGGTGAGGTCCATGAGGGCGCTGCCACCATGGACTGGATGGTTCAGGAGCAGGAGCGCGGCGTAACCATTACCTCCGCTGCTACCACGTGCTTCTGGAACAAGGACGGTAAGGACTACCGCATCCAGATCATCGACACCCCGGGCCACGTTGACTTCACCGCCGAGGTCGAGCGTTGCCTGCGCGTTCTCGATGGCGCTGTCGCCGTCTTCGACGCCGTTGCCGGCGTTCAGCCCCAGTCTGAGACCGTTTGGCGTCAGGCTTCCACCTTCAACGTCCCCCGCATCGCCTTCATCAACAAGTATGACCGCGTGGGCGCTGACTTCTTCAACGCTATCGAGACCATGAAGGATCGTCTCGACGCTAACGCCGTGGCCGCTCAGGTCCCGATGGGCGCCGAGGACAACTTCTGGGGCGTCATCGACCTGGTCACCATGACTGCATGGGACTTCAAGGCCGACGAGAAGGGTATGACCTACCCCGAGCCGATGGACGAGATCCCGGCTGAGTTCGCCGACATCGCTGCCACCAAGCGCGAGGAGCTCCTTGACGCTGCTGCCAGCTTTGACGACGAGCTCATGGAGAAGATCCTCATGGAGGAGGACTTCACCGTCGAGGAGCTCAAGGCTGCTCTGCGTAAGGGCGTTCTGGCCAACGAGCTCAACCTCGTCTTCGTGGGCTCCGCCTACAAGAACAAGGGCGTTCAGGAGCTGCTCGACGCTGTCGTCGACTACCTGCCCAGCCCGCTCGACGTTGAGGCCGTCACCGGTACCGATCCGGACACCGGCGAGGAGATCCAGCGTCATCCTTCCTTCGACGAGCCCTTCTCCGGCCTGGTCTTCAAGATCATGACCGACCCGTTCGTCGGTAAGCTCACCTATGTCCGCGTTTACTCCGGCCGCGCCGAGTCCGGCTCCTACGTGGTCAACGCTTCCAATGGTCAGCGCGAGCGCCTCGGCCGCATCCTCGAGATGAACGCCGCCGAGCGTATCGACCGTGACGACGCCGCCGCCGGCGACATCGTCGCTTGCGTCGGCTTCAAGAACTCCACCACCGGTGACACCCTGTGCGCCGAGGGCAAGGAGATCGTCCTCGAGAAGATCGAGTTTGCTAAGCCCGTTATCGACGTTGCCATCGAGCCCAAGACCAAGGCCGAGCAGGACAAGATGTCCCTGGCTCTGACCAAGCTCGCCGAGGAGGACCCGACCTTCCAGGTGTCCACCAACCACGAGACCGGCCAGACCATCATCGCCGGCATGGGCGAGCTGCACCTCGAGATCATCGTCGACCGTCTGCTCCGCGAGTTCAAGGTTGACGCTAACGTCGGTAAGCCCCAGGTCGCCTACCGCGAGACCGCTGGTCACGACGTCGAGAAGGCTGAGGGCAAGTTCGTCCGTCAGTCCGGCGGTCGCGGTCAGTACGGCCACGCCGTCATCAAGCTCGAGAAGATGGAGGAAGGCTTCGGCTACGAGTTCGTCAACGCTATCGTCGGCGGCGTCGTGCCCAAGGAGTACATCCCGTCCATCGACAAGGGCATCCAGGAGGCCCTGAACACCGGTGTTATCGCCGGCTTCCCGGTCCTCGACGTTAAGGTCACCCTGTTCGACGGTTCTTACCACGAGGTCGACTCCTCCGAGGCCGCCTTCAAGATCGCCGGTTCCATGGCTATCAAGGATGCCCTCAAGAAGTCCGATCCGCAGCTGCTCGAGCCGATCATGGCTGTCGAGGTCGAGACCCCCGAGCAGTACATGGGCGACGTTATGGGCAACCTCTCCGGTCGCCGCGGCAAGATCGAGGGCATGGAGGATCGCAAGAACAGCAAGCTCATCCGTGCCAAGGTGCCGCTGGGCGAGATGTTCGGTTACGCTACCGACCTTCGCTCCCAGACCCAGGGCCGTGCATCCTACACGATGCAGTTCGACTCTTATGAGCCCGCGCCCAAGTCCATTGTGGACGAGGTCATGAGCAAGAACGCCTAAGTTCGAGCTCCCTGTTACGTAATCCGCGAGAACATCTCTCGCACTCTTTGGAGGTTTAAGTTGGCTACCCAGAAGATCCGCATTCGCCTCAAGGGCTATGATCACGAGGTCGTCGATCAGTCCGCGAAGCTCATCGTCGAGACCGCTCAGAAGACCGGCGCTCGCGTTTCCGGTCCTGTCCCCCTGCCCACCGAGCGCAACCTGTACACGGTTATCCGCTCGCCGCACGTGAACAAGGACTCCCGTGAGCAGTTCGAGATGCGCACCCACAAGCGCCTCATCGACATCCTCGACCCCACCTCGGGCACCGTTGATTCGCTCATGCGTCTCGATCTCCCCGCTGGCGTCGACATCGACATCAAGCTCTAAGCGATATCGCTCTTAGCTTAAAGGGCCCCGCTGCCGTTACGGTAGCGGGGCCCTTTTGTTTTGAATGATGGTTTGGACTGCCGGGCAATGCTGCCGAGTAGGTGGTTGCGGCGCCCTATTCGCTCAAGGGACGCAGCGATGCTTCCTCAAAATGGAAGGATCGCAAACCGCCTTCCGCTTCGATACACGCGCGACCAAAGCCATCGACGGTTTTAAAGATGCCGCGTGCCAGCTCGTCGCCGGCAGGGGAACGGGCGATAACGTGCTCCCCAATCCAATTGAGGTGAGTGACATATTCGCCGTGGACGGGCGCGAGCGGACCGGCGTCTTCTTCCATGACGTTGAGCAGATCTGCCCACGCGTCCACAGCGTTTACGACGGTGTGATAGACCTCCTTGAGTAGCACATCGACGGTGGGAACGTTCTCGTTGAGATCCGAGAGACCGATTGCCGGCAGACCGCCATCGGGAACCTCCGAGGGCACATAGTTCACATTGACGCCAATGCCGCAGACGGCGAAAGGTTTGCCTTCGTTATCGCGTGCAGCTTCGACCAGAATGCCGCCGAGCTTGCGTCCTCGCGCGACCAGGTCGTTGGGCCATTTGAGGCCAATCTCGTTTGCAAGACCCTGCTTTTCGAGCGCCTTGAGCACCGCTAGGCCGCTGACGGCAGCAAGACCAGAGTACTTTGCAGGATTAACGCATGGACGCAGGACAATCGAAAGTAATAGGTTGCCGGCGGTTGAATCCCACTTGTGGCCGCGCCGGCCGCGTCCTGCTGTCTGAGCCCGGGCGGCAAGTCCTGTGCCGTGCGGCGCTCCCTGTTTTCCTGCTTCGAGCAGGTCATCGTTGGTCGATCCGGTTACGTCGACTATCGTTAATTTGGCATCCATAACGGTTGCTACCTCCTAAGTTAATAAGGCAATCGCGTAATGGTGTCGAGAGATAGACACAATGTGAAGCCTTTGTCGCATTTGGACAATTTAATGTTAACACGTCAACAACGACTAAAATGCGCTATCCTCTCTTGGTCGATGTAAACACGTCAACAACTCAAAGGAGGCTAGTGATGGGTTTCACGATTCTTGGAACAGGCTCGGCGCTTCCTGAGCGCAGTGTTTCCAATGACGAGCTGTCTGAGTTCCTCGATACCTCGGATGAGTGGATTTTTACCCGCACAGGTATCAAGAGCCGCCACGTCTGCACCACCGAGTCACTTGACGACCTTGCCGTAGCGGCGAGCGAGCGGGCACTCCAGGTGTCCGGAATCGACGCGAGCCAGCTGGATCTGATCGTCTGCTCGACGACGACGGGTGACCACCTTGTTCCCGCTGAGGCGTGTGCCGTTGCTGAGCGACTAGGCGCGACGTGCCCTGCCTTCGATGTCTCGGCGGCTTGTGCCGGCTTCGTATTTGCGCTCGATATTGCCGAGGGCTATATCGCCCGCGGCCGTGTCGAGCACGTGCTGGTCGTTGCTGCCGAGCAGATGACGCGCGCGCTCGACTGGACCGACCGTGCCACCTGCGTGCTCTTTGGCGATGGGGCAGGCGCCGCAGTGATTGAGGCTGGGGGAGACAGTCCCCTTGCCGTTGAGCTTTCGACGGCGCCCGACGTCGAGACGTTGCGCGTTCCTGGTCTAGTTGGCACCTCGCCGTTTAAGGCCTCCGCAGATAGCGAGAGCGTGCTGTCCATGAATGGCCGCCGCGTGTTCAAGTTCGGCGTCAACGCCATCTGCGACACGGTCCATAAGCTTGCGATCGATGCGGGCATTTCGGTCGAAGACATCGATCATTTTGTATTCCATCAGGCTAACGAACGAATCCTGAGCCAGGCGGTCAAGCGCCTGGGCGTGCCGGACGAGCGCGTGGTTCGCACGTTGCGCGAGACCGGCAACATTTCGAGCGCATGCATTCCGCTTGCCCTCGACCGGCTGGCAAACGCCTGTGCACTTCACACGGGCGACACCATCGCCTTGGTTGGATTTGGCGCCGGTCTGGATATAGGTGGCTATCTGCTTCGTTGGAAGTAGTCGCACATAGGAAATAAAAACGCCCTAGGGCACAACCAAAGGAGAACTACCATGGCAGATCAGAAGACCTTCGAGCGCGTTTGCGACGTTATCCGCGAGACCGCCGGTCTTGACGATGTCGAGATGAAGCCCGAGTCCACGCTCGAGGAGATTGGTCTCGACAGCCTGGGCACCGTCGAGATCCTCGTCGCCGTCGAGGACGAGTTTGGCATCCAGCTCGATACCGAGGAGAACCCCAAGACGGTCGGCGAGTTCGCCGATACGGTCGAGACGGCATTGGAGAAGTAGAGATGCTCAAGACTCCTCTCTGCGATCTGCTCGGCATCGAAAAGCCCGTGTTCCAGGGCGGTATGGCCTGGATTGCCGACGCCTCGCTGGCATCGGCCGTATCCGAGGCGGGTGGCTTAGGGATTATCGCGGCCATGAATGCCGACGCAAACTGGCTGCGCGATCAGATTCACGAGCTGCGCGCCAAGACGGATAAGCCCTTTGGCGTCAACGTCATGCTCATGAGCCCGTTTGCCGACGAGGTCGCGCAGGTCGTGATCGATGAGCAGGTGCCCGTTGTGGTGACTGGTGCCGGTAATCCCACCAAGTACATGAAAGCTTGGAACGATGCGGACATCAAGGTCATCCCCGTTGTGGCTTCGGTGGCGCTCGCCCGTCTCGTGGCGCGTCGTGGAGCCACGGCGGTTGTTGCGGAGGGCACCGAATCGGGCGGCCATATTGGCGAGACCTCGACGATGGCACTGGTGCCGCAGGTCGTCGATGCGGTCGACATTCCCGTCGTGGCCGCCGGCGGTATTGCCGACGGCCGCGGCGCGGCGGCCGCCTTTATGCTGGGCGCCGAAGGCGTGCAAGTGGGTACGCGCTTTCTGGTCGCAGACGAGTGCACCGTCTCGGAGCAGTACAAAGAGATGGTCCTGAAGGCCAACGACACTTCGACGCGTGCGACCGGTCGCTCGACGGGACATCCAGTGCGCGCCCTCAAGAGCCCCTTCACCAACGCCTATGCCAAGAGCGAGGGTTCCGGTGCGAGTGCCGAGGAGCTCGGTGCTATGGGAACCGGTGCGCTGCGTAAGGCCGCCAAGGACGGCAACTACGAAGAGGGTTCGTTTTTGTGTGGACAGATTGCCGGCATGGTCAACGAGCGCCAGAGCGCACGCGAAATCGTTGACGACCTGGTCGATTGCGCCGAGCACATCCTGAAGGGTGCGTGCGCATGGGTGGCGTAGCGTTTCTTTTTGCCGGCCAGGGTGCCCAGCACCCCGCGATGGGCGTCGACTTGATCGAGACATCGCCGGCGGCCGCCGAGGTGTTCGCCATTGCCGATGAGGTGCGCCCGGGGACGAGCGAGCAGTGCCGGAGCGCCTCCAAGGAGGAGCTCTCGCAGACCGAGAACACGCAGCCGTGCGTGTTCGTGCACGACTTGGCTGTCGCCGTCGCCCTGCGCGAGCGCGGCGTGGTGTCTGCCGCCTGTGCGGGATTCTCGCTGGGCGAGGTCGCTGCACTCACCTTTGCGGGGGCATTCGATACGCGAGCGGGTTTTGAGCTCGTGTGTGAGCGCGCGGCATTGATGGCCACGGCGGCCGAGCGTCACCCCGGCGGCATGCGCGCCGTCATCAAACTTGATGCTGCGCAAGTCGAGAACCTGGCTGCGCAGGCCGGCGAGGACTGCTGGCCGGTCAACTACAACAGTCCCCAGCAGACGGTTGTGGCCGGAGCGCCCGAGGCGCTGCAGACCCTCGACGCCCTGGTAAAAGAGGCTGGCGGCCGCGCTATGAAAGTCGCGGTGTCGGGTGCATTCCATAGCCCCTATATGGCCGAGGCGGCTGAGGGGCTGGCGACGTATATCCAAGCCGGGCACGCCCCGTCCCCTTTGCTGATTCCGGTCATGGCAAATATGACGGCGGCGCCCTATCCGGCCGACCCGCAGGCGGCATCGGAGGTGCTGGCCAACCAGGTAAGTCATGCCGTGCGCTGGGTCGACACGCTGCATGCTCTGCAGGATCAAGGCATCGACACGTTTATTGAGGTCGGCCCCGGCAAAACGCTGTCGGGCCTGGTCAAGCGTACGCTGAGCGACGTTCGCGTGTATTCGTGCGAAACGGTCGAGCAGGTCGCAGCTATTGCCGACGAGCTCGCATAGTTCACAGGGCTGTAACCCGAAAGGAATGACATGGGCAACTTGAACAACGGCGCGCTCGAGCGCAACGACTCACGTCGCGTGGCGCTTGTCACGGGCGGCTCGCGCGGCATCGGTCGCGCTTGTGCCGTGGGCCTGGCGGAGGACGGCTTTGATATCGCCGTCGTCTATGCCGGTAGCGCAGATGCGGCGCGCGAGACGTGCGAAGCCTGTGAGGCGGCTGGCGCCACGGCGCGCGCATATCAATGTGACGTGGCCGACCCCGCCGCCGTCAACACTTGCGTGGAGACGGTCCTCAACGACTTCGGCTCCATTTGGGCGCTCGTCAACAACGCTGGCATCACGCGCGACGGCCTGCTCATGCGTATGGGTGACGATGCCTTCGACCGCGTGCTCGACGTCAATCTCAAGGGAACATTCAACATGACGCGCGCGCTCACCAAGACCTTTATGCGCCAGCGCGGCGGTTGCGTCGTCAACATGAGCTCGGTCGTGGGCCTGATGGGCAATGCCGGGCAAGCCAACTACGCTGCCTCCAAGGCGGGCGTGATCGGCCTGACCAAGGCGGTGGCGCGCGAGCTTGCGCCCCGCGGCGTACGAGTGAACGCGGTTGCCCCCGGGTTTGTCGAGACGGATATGACGGCAAAGCTCTCGGAGAAGGTGCGTACGGTAACCGAGGAGCAGATTCCCCTTAAGCGTATGGCGCAGCCCGAAGAGGTGGCCGGTGTGGTGCGATTTTTAGTGAGCGATGCGGCTGCCTACATTACGGGCGAAGTCGTACGCGTCGACGGCGGAATGGCGATGTAGAAACCAGGGCCGAAGAACGGCTTGGATGAGGAGACCATGATGGAACAGAGAGTTGCAATCACCGGTATCGGTGCCGTGTCGCCGCTCGGCAACACCGCGCTTGCCACCTGGGCGGCCATGTGCGCCGGCACGTGCGGCATCGGCCCGATCACGCACTTCGATACCGATGCGTTTGCCGTCAAGGTGGCAGCCGAGGTCAAGGGCTTTGACGGCAACGAGTACTTTGGCAAGCGTGACGCCAAGCATCTCGACCCCTGCGTTCAGTTTGCACTGGCGGCTTCGGACGAGGCAATGCACGATGCGGGTTTTGATGTCGAAGGTGCAATCGATCGCGAGCACCTGGGCGTCTACGTGGGCTCGGGCGTGGGCGGCATGCAGACGCTTGTCGACAACGTCCACACGATTGCCGACCGCGGGCCTCGTCGCGCATCGCCCTACATGATCGCGATGATGATTCCCAACATGGCTTCGGGCAACATCGCGATTCGCCATAAGGCAAAGGGCCCGACCCTGCCCGTGGTGACCGCGTGCGCAACCTCGGCCCATGCGGTGGGTGAGGCGTTCCGCGCTATCAAGCACGGCTATGCCGATGCGATTCTCGCCGGCGGTGCCGAGGCCGCAATTATCCCCGATGCCGTTGCGGGCTTTACGTCCTGCCGCGCATTGACCACCAACCCTGATCCCGCGACGGCCTGCCGCCCGTTCGACGCGAACCGCGACGGCTTTGTGATGGGCGAGGGCGCCTGCGTGCTGGTACTCGAGAGCATGGAGCATGCACAGGCGCGCGGTGCGCACATTTACGCCGAGGTCGTGGGCTACGGCAACACCGATGATGCCTATCACATCACGAGCCCCGATCCCGAGGCTGCCGGCATTGCCCGCGCGATATCGCTGGCGGTTGCCGAGGGCGACGTCAAGCCTTCCGAGGGTCTCTACATCAATGCTCACGGCACCTCGACCAAGCTCAACGATTCGTCCGAGACGGCGGGCATTAAGCGTGCACTCGGCGAGGATGCGGCACGCGCCGCGCATGTCTCGTCGACCAAGTCGATGACCGGCCATATGATCGGCGCCACGGGTGCCATCGAGGTCATGGCATGTGCCATGGCGCTCGAGCAGGGCGTGGTGCCCCCGACCATTAACTACCATACACCCGATCCCGCCTGCGATCTTGACTACACGCCTAATCGCGCGGTTCGCGCCGATCTTACCTGGGCGCTTTCGACCAACCTGGGCTTTGGCGGGCACAACGCCGCCATCGCGCTGCGTAGATATACGAGGAGCTAGTGCATGGATTCCAAAAGACTTGCCGAGATAGCCGATGTTATGGAGGACCGCGGCCTCACGCGCGTACGCGTTGAGGAGCCCGATGGCACCGCGGTCGAACTCGAGCGCGCGAGCGCCGTGCAGCCGGTTGCCGTGCCCATGCCTATGCCGGGTGCCGTGACTGCTCCGGCGGTGGCTCCTGTCGCCATGCCTGCCGCCGCACCGGAGCCCGCCGCGCAGACGCCTGCCGCCGCACCGGAGCCCAAGGGCACCGAGGTGACCGCTCCCATGGTCGGCGTTTTCTATGCTGCCCCAGCGCCGGGCGACGAGCCGTTTGTGCGCGTGGGCTCCAAGGTCAAGGCCGGCGAGACCCTCTGCATCATCGAGGCTATGAAGGTTCTCAACGAGGTGACGGCCGAGGCAGACGGCGAGGTGCTCGAGATCTGCGTGGCCGACGGCGACCTCGTGGAGTTTGGCAGCTGCCTCATGAGAATCGGATAGGTGATATCCATGAACAAAGAAGAGCTTAAGGAACTGTTGCCGCATCGCGAACCGATGCTTTTGCTCGACGAGGCCGAGCTGGTGGGCGACGAGGCCCACGGCAAGATCACGATCACGGGCGACGAGTACTTTTTGCAGGGGCATTTTCCGGGAAACCCGGTGGTCCCCGGCGTGATTCAGTGCGAGATGCTCGCCCAAAACTGCTGCGTGCTGCTGATGGGCGATGAGGAGGCGCGCGGCGCGACGCCGTTCTATACGAGTCTGGACAAGGTGCGCTTTAAGCGCCCGGTGCGCCCGGGCGACACGGTGGATCTGGTGTGCTCCATCACGCGTGCGCGCGGGCCGTTCCGCTTTGCGACGGGTACTGCGAGCGTCAACGGTGAGGTTTGCTGCCGCGCCGATATGTCTTTTGCACTCATGCACGAAAGTTAAGGAAGGCTTCATGTTCGACAAAGTGCTCATCGCCAACCGCGGCGAAGTCGCGGTCCGTGTTATCCGCGCGTGTCGCGATATGGGCATCAAGACCGTCGCCGTCTACTCCACGGCCGATGCGGACGCGCTGCACGTGCAGCTTGCCGACGAGGCGTATTGCATCGGCGGCCCGCGTCTTGCCGAGAGCTACCTCAACGACGATGCCGTGCTCACCTGTGCCGTGAAGTCGGGAGCTAAGGCAATTCATCCCGGCTATGGCTTTTTCTCCGAGAAGGCGAGCTTCGTGCGCGACTGCGACAAGTATGGCCTGGCGTTTGTCGGCCCTTCGGCCGAGGTGATCGACAGCATGGGCGACAAGGACGCCGCACGCCGAACGGCTGCCGCGGCGGGCGTGCCCATCGTGCCGGGCTGCGATTTGCTCAAAAGCCCCGAGGAGGCGACGGCCGAGGCCGAGCGCATTGGCTGCCCCGTGCTCATCAAGGCGCGCGCGGGCGGTGGCGGTCGCGGCATTCGCAAGGTCGAGCGCGTGGAAGATGCGGCAAAGGCGTTCATCGAGGCGCGTGCCGAGGCCGAGGCCGTTTTTGGCGACGGCGAGTGCTACATGGAGAAGTTCGTCGCGCCCGCGCACCACGTTGAGGTGCAGATTATGGCCGATAAGCAGGGCCATGTGTTTTCGCTCGGCGAGCGCGAGTGCTCGGTTCAGCGTCGCAATCAAAAGCTGATCGAGGAGAGCCCCGCGCCGTGCCTCGACGGACACGACGACATTCGTGCTCGCATGCACAAGGCAGCGCGTGACCTGGCTCGTGCCGTCGGCTACGAAGGGGCCGGTACCATCGAGTTCTTGTATTCGGACGACGGCAATTTCTACTTTATGGAAATGAACACGCGCTTGCAGGTGGAGCATCCGGTTACGGAGTTTGTGACCGATACCGACTTGGTCAAGTGGCAGCTGCGCGTGGCAGCCGGCCAGCCTCTGCCCTTTGAGCAGGAGGACATGCCGGTCCGCAATCACGCCATGGAGTGCCGCATCAATGCCGAAACGCCGGACTTTTTGCCGTCATGTGGAACGGTCACCGCGTTGCGTGTGCCGGGTGGTCCGCGCGTGCGTTGGGATTCCGCCATGTTTACCGGTGCGAACGTTCCGCCGTACTACGACTCCATGCTCGGCAAGCTCATCGTGTGTGCGCCCACGCGTGACGGCGCTATTCGTAAGATGCGCTCGGCTCTGGGCGAGCTCGTGATTGAGGGCGTGAGCGAAAACAGCGAGCTTCAGCTCGACGTGCTGGCAAACGACGAGTTCTTGTCGGGCATGTATCACACCGATCTGATGGGGCATCTCTATGCTGATGAATAGAAAAGCGAAGACGGTCAACGTCCTCGAGGGGCCGATGACCGAGTCGTGCGCCGAGTTTCCCGCGCGCCACGTGTTTATCAAGTGCCCGGAGTGCCGCCGCGTGATCGATGAGGCACGCCTGCACGACAACCTCGAGGTCTGCCCTCGTTGCGGCAAACACTTTCGCGTGAGCGGTCGCGCGCGCATGCGCATGACGGTCGACGAGGGCACGTTTGAGGAATGGGATGCCAATCTGGCGTCGGAGGACTTTCTCTCGTTTCCCGGCTATGCCGACAAGCTCAAGAGCGTGAGCGAGCGTTCGGGCGAGCGCGATGCCGTCGTGTGCGGTAGGGGTAAAATCTGCGGCTTCGATACCGCGCTCTTCTTTATGGACGCCAACTTTATGATGGGCTCGATGGGTTCCGTGGTGGGCGAGAAGATCTGTCGCACATTTGAGCATGCGACCGAGTTGGGATTGCCGGTCGTTGGCTTTACCGTATCGGGTGGCGCCCGCATGCAGGAGGGCGTGACCTCGCTCATGCAGATGGCCAAGATTTCTGCGGCGGTTAGGCGCCACAGCGAGGCGGGCGGTCTGTACATCACGGTGCTCACCGATCCGACGACCGGTGGCGTGACTGCGAGCTTTGCCATGGAAGGCGACATCATCTTGGCCGAGCCCGATGCCCTGGCGGCGTTTGCCGGCCCGCGCGTGATCGAGCAGAACATGCACAAGCGCTTGCCCAAGGGATTCCAGCGCTCCGAGTTTTTGCTGGAGCACGGCTTTTGCGATGCCGTTGTTCCGCGTGGCGAGATTGCGCTCACGGTAGGCGAGCTGCTGGCGCTGCACGAAGGGCGCGCACCCGGCCTGGGGGCACCACATGAGATCGTGCATACGGGCCGCCGCGGCAAAAAGCTGGGACATTTGTTCAAGCGCTCGGCCGCGCCAAAAACCGCGCTCGAGATTGTCAAGCAGACGCGCTCGGCAGATCGTGCCACGGCGGGCGAGATGATCTCGCTGGGCCTGGATGGATTTGTGGAGCTGCACGGCGACCGCTACTTTGGCGACGATGCCGCTGTGGTGGCTGGCATTGGCTGGAAAGACGGACGTCCCGTAACGGTCATCGCCATCGAGCGCGGCACCACGACCAAAGAGCGTATGCGCCGCAACTTTGGCATGGCGCATCCCGAAGGCTACCGCAAAGCGCGTCGCCTTATGCGCCAGGCCGAAAAGTTTGGTCGACCGGTTCTGTGCCTGGTCGATACTTCGGGCGCGTTTTGCGGCATCGGTGCCGAGGAGCGCGGTCAGGGCGAGGCGATTGCCCAGAATCTCATGGAGATGAGCGGCCTTAAGACGCCGATTGTCTCGGTGGTGACAGGTGAGGGCGGCTCTGGTGGCGCGCTGGCGCTGTCCGTGGCCGACCGCATCCTGATGCTCTCGAGCTCGGCCTATTCGGTCGTGAGCCCCGAGGCCTGTGCGTCGATTCTGTGGAAGGATACCGAGCGCGCGAATGAGGCCGCCGAGGCGCTGAAGCTCACGGCCCCCGATCTGTTGGCGCTCGGCATCATCGACGGCATTGTCGACGATAGGGGCCTGTCACATGAGGAGATTGCCGGTGCCGTCATGTCCTCGGCATTTGATGCCTTCGATACGCTTGGGCGGCTCGACGACGCGACCCTCACAAACCTCCGCTACGAAAAGTACCGCGTAATCGGTCAGTACCGCACGATGTGACAAAGGGACAGTCCGCATGTCACATTGGGAAAGGGTTCCTGTGTCACAAGTTTCTAACACCTCGTTTACAACGACGGTCTCATCAAATGCCATGGCCGTGGTGGACTATCTGTCCAAAAGCATGATGTCGGCGCTGCCGTTTATTGTCTGCGCGGCGTTGTTCCGCACCGTCGCCGTCATTATGGGCGAAGGCATGCTGGGCCTGTGGTCTGCCGATTCCGAAATCTATCGCCTGTTCAACAGTTGGCTCTATAACGCCGGCTACTACTTTTTGCCCATTTATCTTGGTTGGGCGGCCGCCCGCCAGCTCGGTTGTTCGGAGCAGCTGGGCATGATGCTGGGCGGCGTATTGATTGCGCCCGATCTGCTTAAGCTCGTCGATGCCGCATCGACGACGGGGGCATCGATGACTTCCGTGTATGGTCTGCTTCCTGCGCCGGTCAACGATTACACGACGACTGTTATTCCGGTTCTCATCTCGGTGCCCGTGCTATGGCGAGTGGAGTGTTTCTTTAAGCGCGTTATCCCTAAGGCCGTGGCGTTTTCGTTCGTTCCGTTTGCGACCATGCTTGTCATGGTTCCGGTTTCGCTGTGTATTACGGCGCCGGCGGGCAGCTATCTGGGCATGCTGTTGGGCCAGCTTATGTTTATGCTTGGCAATTCCGGTGGCATCGTGTCGCTGCTCACGCTCATGGGGCTTGCTGCGGGCTGGGAGTTCCTAAAGATCGCCGGCGTCAGCAACGTTGTCCTATCGCTCGCCTATGCGCAGTTTATGAGTGTGGGAACGGATTCGTGCATCCTGATCGCCGCGACGATGGCAACGTTCGCCGTTTGGGGCATGCCCTTTGGCGCGTCGCTTCGCGTTGCGGATAAGGACGAGAAGGCGCTCATGCTGGGCTATTCAATCTCGGGTGTTCTTGGCGGCGTAAGCGAGCCGGCGCTGTACGGTTGCGGCTTTAAATATGGCAGGTGCCTGACGTGCATGGCCATTGGCGGCGCCGTCGGAGGCCTTGTTGCGGCCGTGGGCCACGTTACGGCCTATACCATCGGCATGACGAATGTCCTTATGGTCATTGGCTTTGCCACGGGCGGCATCTCGAACCTGCTGTGGTGCTGCGCTGCCGGCGGTGTGGCATTTGCGGTGTCTGCGGCGCTGAGCTACTGCTTTGGCGTGGTGCCGGCGAAGGGACAGACGACGGGGGACGGAGCCGATTCACCCGAAACCTCGAAGAGCGTGGCCGAAGTAAGCGCGTAAACCTGTGCGACACAAGGACGATTCCTTTGCCATATTCCAAGGCCGTGGCCCGTGTGGGTTGCGGCCTTTTTTGTATCTGGGGGACAAAGTGGCTACACTACAATCCGTTTGAGCAATAGATATATAGGTAGTACCGTGGGGGCGGATGTAGATGGTCGAGTGGATTGTTAAGCGTGCGCAGGGCGACCGTGCGCGCGTGGGCACGTTGACGGGCGTGGTGTGTATTCTCGCCAATGTGGCACTATGCGCTGCGAAGGGCGTAATTGGCGTGCTGTCGGGATCGGTTTCGATTGTGGCGGATGCCATGAACAACCTGTCCGATGCCAGCTCGAATATCGTGAGCGTGCTGGGCTTTAAGCTGGCGAGCAAGCCGGCCGACCCCGAGCATCCTTACGGCCACGGTCGCTACGAGTATCTCTCGGGTCTGGTCGTGGCGGCACTCGTGCTGCTGATTGGCGTTGAGCTGGTGAAGTCCTCGGTCGAGCGCGTCATCCACCCCGAACCTGTCGAGTTCTCGCTTGCCCTGGTGGCAGTTCTGGTGCTTTCGATGGTCGTAAAGCTCTGGATGGCGGCCCTCAACCAAAAGCTCGGCGATCGCATTGAGTCCGAGACGCTGCATGCGACCGCGCAGGATTCCAAGAACGATGTTCTTGCCACGGGCGCCGTACTGGCGTGCGCAATTGTTTCGCAGGTGACGGGCATCAACCTTGACGCTTGGGTCGGCCTTGCCGTTGGTGCCTATATTGGCTGGAGCGGTTTTGAACTCATCCAGGATACGGTGAGCCCGCTTTTGGGCCAGACGCCCGATCCTAAGCTGGTCAAGCACATTCGAGACAAGATCATGAGCTATCCCGGCGTTTTGGGCGTTCACGATCTGATGGTTCACGATTACGGCCCGGGCAGGAAGTTCGCAAGCGCTCACGCCGAGATGGCGGCCGAAGCCAGCCCGATGGAAAGTCACGACACGCTCGATAACATCGAGCAGGCGTTTAGGGACGAGGACGGCATGATCGTCACGCTCCATTACGATCCCATCGTGACCGATGACCCCAAGCTGGCGAGCATGCGCCTGCGCATCAACGCTATGGCTCAACAGATCGATAGCCGCCTTTCGATTCACGATCTGCGTTGCGTGCCGGGCCCCACGCACACCAATGTGATCTTCGACTGCGTGCGCCCCTCGGATCTGCAAATGAGTGCCGAGGACCTAAAGCACGCGCTGGCACAACGGGTCGAATCGGAATATCCCAAGTCGGTCGCCAAAATCACGATCGACGAAGACTACGTAGGCCATACCCACGAGTAGGGCTGCGCCGGTAAAGCTAGTTATACAGAAGGGGAGAGCATGAAGCGTCTATATCTACTCCGCCATGGTCAGACGGAATTCAACGTAAAAAAGCTGGTCCAAGGTCGTTGTGATTCACCGCTCACCAATTTGGGTCGTCAACAGGCACAGACAGCAGCCGCATGGCTCAAGGCCCACGGCGTCGTCCCCAACAAAGTGGTCTCATCACCCTTAGGACGAGCCATGGACACGGCAAGTCTCGTCGCATGCGAGCTTCTCGGCCCGGACGCTGCTGTCGAGCCCTGCAAAGGCATCATCGAGCGCTGCTATGGAACCTTCGAAGAAGGCCCCCACGACGCCCTTCCCACCGACGTCTGGGATCCGGGCGAGGACCTGGTCCCCTTTGGAGGAGAAGGAAGCCGCGCGCTGCAAGAGCGCATGGTAGACACCCTCACCAATCTCATGGGAGCCGAGGGCATCGAAACCCTCCTAGCAGTAAGCCACGGCAGCGCCAGCCGCCAATTCATCAAGGCTGCAGCCCCAGAGGGCTTCGAGCTCCCAGCAAAACTCCCTAACTGCGCCATCATGATCTTCGGTTTTGAGGATTCGCAAGAAGAATGCGACGCGTCCCAAGGTAAGTTCACCTTGCAGCAAATCATCGATCCCCAGCAAAGTCTATAGCCTGAGCGAGCAAAGTTAAGCAGACATCAACGTGTCGTCTCCCGAGCTTTGGCTTGACACGCTGAACATCTACAAGGATAACCTTGAGGCCGTCGAGGCGTTCCTGGCCGACGCCCGCGCCATGGGCGACGGTCGTCTCAATGCGGTGCTCACCGGTGCCGGCACCTCCGATTACGTGGGTGAGGTTGTCGTCCTCAACCCCGACCTATCCCTCGTCGAGACCTATCTCGGTGGCGGGAGCGTCTACACTGAGAAGTAGCTGCTGACCTATTTGCGATTTGATGCGAATAATGAGACCCCGATTCGGCTTTATCGAATCGGGGTCTTTGCTGTGGTGTCCAGCTAAATCAAAACAGGCCTATTCTGCGACGATGATGCGAGTTGATTCGAGAACCATGGAACGCTGTTTGTCGTTGACATTTGCATCGGTGATGAGTGCGTCCATTTGATCGAGATTGTAGAAGCCGAAGAAGTCCATCTGTCCGATCTTGCTTGAATCGCAGACAAGGTAACGCTTGGCGGCGCGATCGCAAGCGAGCGCCTGTAAGCGTCCTTCCTCAAGGTTAGAACAGGAGATGGATTGGGCAAGTACGCCGTTGGTGCCGATAAAGCAAGTGTCGATACCGAGCGGGGCGAGAGCATCTTCGGCGATGGGCCCGACGAAAGAACCCGATCGTTTGCGATACTGTCCTCCCAGGGCCCAGATCTCCACATCGTTTCGCGTCTGGAGCATGTTCAGCACGATGATGCTGTTTGTGATGACGCGCAGCCGCATGCGCGGCAGCGCACGGGCGATGAGAGCGCAAGTCGAACCGGGTCCGAGGAAGATGGTGTCGCGCTCTCTGATGAGGTTGACAGCGGTGCGTGCGATATGCTCTTTTTCAGGGGAGCGGATTGAGAGCTTTTCAAAAAACGGGACCTCTTCGGCAGTGGGGGAGCCGCTTGAAAGTCGGATGCCACCGTACTCGCGGATGACGCCAGCGCGTCGCGAGAGCTCATCGAAGTCTCTTCGAGCGGTCATTTCAGATATACCAAAGATTGTTGCGGCTTGGGCAACAGTGACCATTCCGCGCTGAGCGCACAGCTCAAGTAATTGTTCGTGACGTTCGGGTTTAAGCATGGCTTGCCAATTGGATTATGCGGTAATGACGGAGGTATAGGCGCGGAGGGCCTCGATGGTCCGGGGGTCTGCGTCCTCGTTAATGAATGCCGCGGTCATATCCTCCAGTGTGGTGAAAAGGCAGAAGTCGCGCCTTCCGACTTTTTCAGCATCTACAACAAGATAACGCTCCTGAGCTCGAGAAAGAGCGTCTGAGAGGACCATGGCTGCATCGGGACGAGAGCCAAAGACCTCGTTTCCAAAAATACCGGTTGCCGAGACGTAGGCCTTGGGAGCGGATAGACCGTAGGGGCCGCGGCCGTTGTATGGCATGGTGAAAACTCGCGTGTCGTGACGCATCTTGCCACCAACAAAGAATAGATCTATATGTGGATTGTCGGCTAGCAGGTTCAGCACGGGAAGACTGTTGGTGACGACGCGTATGTCCTCCTGGGGCAAATACGAACACATGAGCTCGAGAGTGGAGCCTCCACCGAGAAAGATCGTATCGCCGGCTGAGACGGTTTGGGCGGCGGCCATAGCGGCGGCACGTTTCTGATCAACTTGAAAACGACGTTTCTCCTCATGCGGGGTCAAACGTGAAAGGGCTGTTCCGTGGGCGGAGTGTGGAAGCTGAGCCCCTCCGTGTACGCGCACAAGAAGGCCCTTGTCGGCAAGCTCGGCCAGGTCACGCCTGATGGTCATATCCGAAACAGATAGGGTATTAGATATCTCGTTTACCGATACCGAATGATGTTGGTCGAGCAAGTCGAGAATGGCCTGCTGGCGTTCTGATTTCATGAGTGCCGACTCTCTCATCGAGCGTTTGTTCTTATTTCAATGTAAACGAACAACATTAATAAACGCAAATCGTTCACGAAGGCACATTACCTTTCACCGGTCAAAACATAACGCTCACGGAAAAAACCATCAAATAGGAGGTAAATAAAGCTCATTCCAAAAATCATCTCTTGACCAATAAACAAATATAGACGAACATAGACGAACATAAACGAACAGAACGAACAGAACGAACAGAACGAACAGAACGAACAGAACGAACAGAACGAAGAGAATTAATAAGTATGAAAGGACAGAAGATGCGTATCGGTGTCATCCTTGCAAGTCACGGAGAGTTCGCTCAGGCCGCCCTCGGCGCCGTCGAGATGATTGCGGGCAAGCAGCCTGATGTCATCGCTCTTGGTCTCACCGCCGAGAAGAGCCTGGAGTCTTTCGAGTCCGAGATGCGCGAGGCCTACGAGACCCTCAGCGCCGAGTGCGAACTCGTCGTCACCCTATGCGACATCTACGGCGGCACCCCATTCAACGTGACCACCCGCTGCCTGCTCAACGGCATGAACATGGTCGCCTACACCGGCCTGTCTATGCCCGTTGCGGTCGAGCTCCTGCTCACCCGCGATGGCCTCGATTCCGCCGACGCGGTCCGTGCCCAGCTCACCGCCGCTCACGCCGGGGCCCAGCAGGAGATCAAGGCTCCCGCTCCGGCCGTGGAGGCAGACGAGGACGATTTGGACCTCTAGGCTCGTTAGCCCGTCGATTCGAGTGGCGCTCACCCGTATCCCCCCGAGTGGGCGTCTCGATCGAGTAGAGCATTCGTAAACGGTACTGAAGGAACGTGCAAACGAAAAGGAGAACAACATGGCACTCAAACTCGTCGACATCGATGACCGCCTGATTCACGGTCAGGTCGCCACCACCTGGATTCCCGACTTCGGCATCGAATCGGCAATCATTGTCTCGGATAAGGTCGCCAACGACCCCGTCCAGAAGTCCGTCGCCGGCCTCGCCGCCCCCGACATCAAGGTCTCCGTCTTCGGCGTCGAGAAGTTTATCGAGGTCCTCAAGAAGACCGAGCTCAAGAAAGCCACGATGGTGCTCTTCACCAACCCCATCGACGCCCTCAAGCTGCACGAGAACGGCTTGCCGTTCGACTACCTGAACGTCTCCGGCATGCGCTTCAACGAGCAGCGTCATCGCCTGCACAAGAACATGTCCGTCACCGCCGAGGAAAAGGCCGCCTTCGAGGAGCTCATTGGCCTCGGCGTCGACTGCTGGATGCAGACCACCACGCGCGATTCCAAGGAGCCCGTGTCCGAGCTCCTCAAGAACTACTAAGTAGGTAACCATCTCCGGGCATGTGAGCCCGGGGCGTGCCCATCGGAGGGAACGATGGGCGAATAGGGAAGGAGAGGCTTATGCTTCAGGCACTTCTGCTCGCCATCTGGGCGGGTCTGTGCACTTGGGACCAGTTCGGTCCCCACCTGGGCTTCCGCAAGCCCCTGCTGGCATCCGTCGGCGTCGGCATCATCCTCGGTGACATGACGACCGCCATCATGATCGGCGCGACCATGGAGCTCATGTGGCTCGGCGTCAATAACATCGGTGCCTACGTTCCGCCCGATGTCATCTCCGGCACCATCGTCGGTGCCGCCTTGGGCATTATGGGTTCCACCGACACCGCCAGCGCCATCGCCCTGGCAGTCTCCATCGGCATCCCCACCGCCACCTTGGTTCAGCAGCTGAACATCCTGGTCATGACCACCAACGTCTCGCTTGTTCACGGTGCCGACAAGGCCATCGAGTCCGGTAAGTTCAACGCTGTCAACAAGTTCTTCTGGACCGGTGCTCTGTGCTTCTTCCTGAGCCGCGCCGTCCCCGTCTTCATCGCCACGGGTATCGGCTCCTTCGTGATCGAGGACATCATGGCCTTCCTACAGAACCAGGTTCCGTGGGTTCTCACCGGCTTCTCCACTGCCGGTGGCATGATGCCCGCCGTCGGCCTGGCCATGCTCCTCACCATGATGATGAAGAAGAACATGTGGATCTTCCTGCTGCTCGGCTTTATCATGGCCGCCTTCCTCAACGTCCCGACCGTGGGCATCGCGCTCGCCGCTTGCGCCGCCGCCGGCGTGTGGGACGTCATTACCGAGGGCCAGAAGAATCAACCCGCCCCTGCCGCCGCCTCTGCCGCCGGCTCCGATGATGACGAGGAGTACGATCTCTAATGGGTAAGATCTCCAACTCCACCCTGAACAAGGTCCTGCTGCGCACCCAGGGTTGCCAATTCGCGCACAACTACGAGCGCATGCAGTCGCTGTCCCTGACCTACTGCTTTGCCCCTGTCCTCGAGGAGCTCTACAAGGACGCCCCCAAGGAGGAGCGCGTTAACGCCATGAAGCGCCACCTCGAGTACTTCAACACCCACCCGCTCGCGATCCCCTTCATCCTTGGCATCACCGCCGCCCTGGAGGAGACTACGGATGAGGATCAGAAGGACACCGTCGTCGGCATCAAGACCTCCCTCATGGGTCCCTTCGCCGGCCTTGGTGACTCCCTGCTGAACCTCACCTGGTTCCCGATCGCCGGCTCCATCGGCGCATCTATGTGCGTCGACAACGGCTCCATTGTGGGTCCGCTCGTGATGTTCTTGCTCATCAACCTGCTGTACTGGCCGCTGAAGTACTTCGGCCTGCACAAGGGTTACGAGATGGGCATGGAGCTCGTCGAGAAGGCGGGCGTCCAGGTCTTCGACCGTCTGGGCAACCTCGCCAACGTGCTGGGCGTCATGGTCACCGGCGGCCTGATCGCCACGACCGTTAAGCTCAAGCTTGCCGTGCAGTTCGCCTTCGGTGAGGGTGACCCGCTGGTGCTCCAGGACCAGCTCGACAAGGTGTTGCCCTTCCTGCTGCCTGTCGTTCTGACTTTCATCTGCTATCGCCTGCTCAAGAAGGGCCAGGGCAAGAACTCCGCCCAAATCATCATCGGTCTGATTGTGTTCTCCCTTGTGTTCGCCGCTATCGGTTTCTACTTCCCGGCGTTCAAGATCTTCGCCTAATCGCGAGCTTATCAAAAGGCAAATCGTTTGATGCCCGCGCCCCGCATGCCGGGCGCGGGCCTCGTTGTCTCATGTGCTCTCCATCGTGCGCGATCGGGGTGCGCTCCATTATGCCCATGTGCCTTTGGCGTATCGCCATCTGGCAATTCCAACTATCGAAAGGATGCCAATGAGAACCGTCCTCGTGCTCATGGATACTCTGCGTCGCGACGTCCTGTCGTGCTACAACCCCGCAACCGACGTCCAGACCCCCAATCTCGATGCCTTTGCCGAGCGTTCCTGCGTGTTCGACAACCACTGGATCGGCTCGGCTCCCTGCATGCCTGCCCGCCGCGACATCCTCACCGGTCGCTACAACTTCCTCGAGCGCCCCTGGGGCCCCATCGAGCCCTTCGATGTGACGCTGCCGGCCTGCCTGCGCGCGAACGGCAACTTCTGCCACATCACCACCGACCACTGCCACTACCTACGCACCGGTGGCGAGGGCTACCTCCAGGAGTTCAACACCTGGGATTACTACCGCGGCCAGGAGGGCGACCCGTGGGTCAGCCGCATCGATGAGCCGAATAACATGCCCGAGACCTTCTACGGGCGCGTGCGCGAGCAGTACCAGAAGAACCGTCAGCTCTGGCCCAACGAAGAGGACATGCCGAGCCCCAAGACCTTCCAGTCCGCCTGCGACTGGATCGACGGCAATGCTGGGGCCGACGACTTCTTCCTTATGGTTGAGGCCTTCGACCCGCACGAGCCCTTCGATGTGCCCGACAAGTACATGGAGATGTACGGCGGCACTGGCGAGCTCGACCGCGACTACTTCGAGATTCCTGAGTACAAGCGCGTCTCCGCCACCGACGTCAACAAGGGCGCGGAGGACTACCTGCAGCGCCGCTACAAGGCCCTCGTCACCATGACCGACCGCTGGTTTGGTAGGCTCATCGACAAGCTCGAGGAGCGCGGGATGCTGGACGATACCATGGTCATGGTCACCACCGACCACGGCTATTTCCTGGGCGAGCGCGACTACATGGGCAAAAACTACATGCACCTGTATAACGAGCTCGCGCATCTGCCGTTCATTGTGCACTTCCCGGGTAACGCCCGCGCCGGCGAGCATGCCCGCCAGCTCACTCAGGCCATCGACATCATGCCCACGGTGCTTGAGGCCCACGGCTGCGAGATTCCCGCAGATGTGTGCGGCACCTCCCTCGTGCCGCTCATGACGGATGCTGACGCGCCCACGCGTGGCTACGCCCTGTACGGCGTGCACGCCATGACCGTCAACGTCACCGACGGCCGCTACACCTACTTCCGCGCGCCGGTCGCCGGCAACCAGCCGTGCTTCGAGTACACCGCACTGCCGCACACCATCCGCAAAAAGATGGGTTCGGACTGCCCGGAGGAGATTGAGTGTGGCCGCTACTTCAAACGCACCAAGTACCCGCTGTTCAAGATCCCCTGTAAGAAGCCGGCCCAGATCGAGGGAGCCACGCCGCTCGCCGAGGTCGAGCAGACGATGCTGTTCGACCTTGAGAGTGACTACGGCCAGGTTAATAATCTCGCCGGCAAGGACGACCACGCCGAACAGCGCATGATTGACCTGCTGCTGCGCGGCCTGGAGGAGCATGAGTCCCCGGCCGAGCAAAAGGAGCGCCTGGGCTTGGCCTAAGATTCATGCGGTGATTGTGCGGGCCGGATGCGCCGCCTCGGGTAAGGAGGTGGTTTCCGGCCCGATGAGTGAGGGCTAGCCTGTGCGAAGGGGGTATGTGCCATGTGCGCGAAGCATATTGGCTTTTTGATAAAACCGGCATCGAGTGCTTGCAACATGCGGTGCAGGTACTGCTTTTACTGCGATGTCGCTGCTCATCGCGAGGAGCGGAGCGCCCGCGTCATGGGCGAAGACGTGGCAAGTGCCATCATCGACCGTGCACTCGCCGTGGCGAGTGATGCGCACATTTCTTTCGCCTTCCAGGGCGGCGAGCCCACCCTGGCCGGCCTTGACTTCTTCCATTCGTTCGTCGCGCGGGTGGAGGAGCGCCGTGAGAACCAGCGGGTGAGCTGGGCGTTGCAGACCAACGGCTACCTGATCGAAGAGGAATGGGCCGAGTTCTTCCGCGAGCACGGGTTCCTCATCGGAGTCTCGGTTGACGCTTATCGCGACCTGCACGATTCGATGCGTCCCGATGCGCACGGTGCCGCCACGTACGCGCGCGTCATGAGCGGCGTTCGCCTGCTGCGCGAGCGCGGCGTGGACGTCAACATACTCTCGGTCCTCACCTCGCAGATGGCGGCGCATCCACAGCGCGTCTTCTCCTTCATCAAGCAGGAGAAGATCACCCATATCCAGTTCATCCCGTGCCTGCCGGGCCTCGACGATGAGCGGGACACGTTCTCGCTCGACCCGCGTGCCTTCTCCTCGTTCTACCGCCGCTTGTTCGACTTGTGGTGGCGCGAGCTCGGTGCTGGGCGCTATGTGAGCATCTGGCTGTTCGAGAACGTCATGCAGATGGCGCTCGGGCAGTTTCCGTCGCAGTGCGGTATGCTCGGCCGCTGCGCTCCGCAGTTCGTGGTGGAAAGCGACGGTTCGGTGTATCCGTGCGACTTCTATGCGCTGGATGAGTACCGCGTGGGCGATATTCGCGTCGATTCCCTTGAGGCAATGACGACCTGTGAGACCATGCGCATGTTTTTGAACGAGCCGCGTCGCGATTGCGCGCGGTGCGCCGATTGCCCCTTTGAGGGCATTTGCCATCGCAACTGCAAGCGCCTGAACATCGCCTATTACGATGCGGGCTACTGCGGGCTGCGTGAGTTTTTGGAGTACGCCTATCCCGGCCTGCAGCGCGTGGCTCGCATGTTCACGCGGCGCTGATCCTGCCCGGGTTTTGCCTCGTCGTAGTTGTGTGGGGCTCTGCGCCCCTCCCGCCTTGACCACTCAATCTTCATCCCGTTCCCGTGAGTTTGGAGTTCCCTATGCCCCAGCAACCCAACGTTCTCCTTATCATGTGCGACCAGATGCGCGGCGACTGCCTGGGTATCGACGGCCATCCGGACGTGCAGACGCCCTACTTGGACACGCTCGCCGCCGACGGCATGCTGTTCGAGAACGCCTACTCCGCCTGCCCGAGTTGCATCCCGGCGCGCGCCGCCCTCTTTTGCGGCAAGACGCCCGCGGGCACGGGCCGCGTGGGTTACCAGGACGGTATCGCGTGGGAGTACGACCATATGCTCGCGCAGGAGATGCGCGACGGCGGCTACCAGACCGCCGTGGTAGGCAAGATGCACGTGCATCCGCCGCGTTTGGGCTGCGGCTTCGAGCACATGCGCCTGCATGACGGCTACATCGGCCACTACCGCAAGGCGAACCTGCCGTACTGGATGCACCAGAACGTCTCCGACGACTACATGCGCTTCCTCAAAAATGAACTGGGCGAATTCGCCGACGTGAACGGTTCGGGCGTTGAGAACAACTCCTGGATCACCCATCCCTGGGCCTACGAGGAGCGCCTGCACCCCACCAACTGGGTGGTGGACGAGTCCATCCGCTTTTTGGAGACCCGCGATCGCACGCGCCCGTTCTTCCTCATGACGAGCTTCGTGCGGCCCCACCCGCCCTTCGACGCGCCGCAGACCTACTTCGATCTGTACCGCGACATGGAGCTGCGCGCGCCTGCCGCTGGCGATTGGGATGACGCCGATGCCACCGAGCGCGATGGCATGATCTTGGACAGCGTGCACGGCTGCCGCGACGCCGAGCTGCGCCGCGAGGCCATGGCGGGCTATTATGCCTGCATCACACATATGGACCACCAGATCGGCCGGCTCATCACGGCGCTCGAGAACGACGAGACCTACCACGACACCGTGATCGTGTTCTGCTCCGACCACGGCGAGATGCTCTTTGACCACAGTCTCTTTCGCAAGGTGTTGCCCTACGAGGGCTCCGCGCGCATCCCCTTCATCGTGCACGTGGGCAAAAACGTCGATGTGCCGGGCGGCGAGCGCGTTCGCGGCGTGAGCGAGAGCACGGTGGAACTCATGGACCTTATGCCCACCATCCTCGAGGCGTGCGACCTGCCCGTGCCCGAGGGCGTGGAGGGTGCCTCGCTCATGGGCGAGCTTACCGGCGCCGCGCCGCTGAACCGTGCATACCTGCACGGCGAGCACAGCGGCAGCCGCGAGCAGTCCAACCAGTGGATCGTGACCCCGCATGACAAGTACATCTGGTTCACACGGACCGGGGTGGAGCAGTATTTCGACCTGGACGCCGATCCGCGTGAGGAGCACGACCTCATCGACGCTCCGGAGCGCGCCGCGCGCATCGCCGTGCTCCGTGCCTGCCTGATTGAGGAGCTCGCTGGTCGCGAAGAGGGATATGTTCGTGACGGCGAGTTGGTGGCGGGACGTGCGCCCGCCGTTATGCTTGAGCGCCCCCGGCCCTCGCGCCTCCAACGTTAAGAGAAAGGCCTATCCATGGATATGAAGACGATCGGCATTGTGGTCGTAGTGGTTGCGGTCGGGTTCACCATTTACATGGAGGTCCAAAAGCGCACAACCTTCGCCAAGCTCGAGGCGTACCTGCGCGAGGGCGACCTCAACAACTACCTCAAGGTCCTGAACCGCCCGCTCACTAGCGTGCTGTACCCCAAGTACAACGTGCTTTTCATGCGCTTGAACGCAGCTCTTGCCATGGATGACGTCGAGGCATCCGAGCGCATCATCCGCGAGATGGGTTCGCTCAAGATGAGCGAGGAGCAGACACTCGCGCTGGCGGCAAAGGCGTTCTCCTTCTACGTGGAGATCGGGGATGAGCCCCACGCACGCGAGGTGCTCTCCTACCTCGAGGAGCACGGTGATCGCGAGGCTGCGCGTGCCGACCGTCGCACCTATGACGTCTTCCTCAAGGGCTCGTATGCCTATATCGACGAGATGGAGCGCGCGTTGTCGGAGGCGGCTGGCATGGAAGAGGCCCTGCTCTGCCAGATGCTCTCGGTTCAGTACGAGAACAAGGGTGACGAGGGGCGCGCCGCGTCCTATTGCGAGCGCGCTGAGCGGACGCTCGCAGCAGCCATGCCTGACAAGTAGGGAAGAGTCTAGGCGCTTCATATGCTAGCAATCGTATTCGCCATTGCGTTTTTCGCCTCTACCATCAGTGCCATCTGCGGTGTCGGCGGGGCATCATCATTAAGCCCGTGATGGACGCCGTGGGTGTCGCCGACGTGGCGACCATCAACTTCCTGTCCGGATGCACCGCGAGGACAACATCGGGCACTTCGCCATGAGCGTTTCCACCGCGCTGCTGCTCGACGTCGTCTACGCGTGCATCTTCAACCAGGATTACTTCGCTAACTACTAGCGGCGTGTCGAGACGGTGCGTGGGCCATTGAGGGACTCGGCAGGCAGATTGGCGGGGACGCCTAGCCCTTGGCGCAACGGTGCTCCGCATGAGCGGCGTAAATAGGGACATATCGCGCAGCAGCGTTCGAGATATGTAAAAGTCCACAACCATACGCTGCGGTTTTGAATGATACGAACGCTTGCAATTCGTTGCATAGGGTGTTGCTCGATCGATAGGAGCTTGTTCGGATGGGTCCTCAATACATCTTGGTCTTCGCGGTATGCTTCCTGGCGTCGCTTCTGGGGCCGCTCTGTGGCATCGGCGGCGGCGTGATCATCAAGCCCGTGGTCGACGCGATGAACGTCATGAGCGTGAGCACGGTGAGCTTCCTCTCGAGCATGTCGGTGCTCATCATGTCGCTCTCCACGCTCGCGCAGAACGCGGCGAGCGGGCAGTCTGATATCGACGCGCGGGCGATGTCGCCCATCGCCGTCAGCTCCGCGGTGGGCGGCGTGATCGGCAAGATGTTGTTCAACCGGCTGGGGTCCGTGTTCCCCGACGCCGAGCTCGTCGGCGCGGTCCAGGCCGCCGTGCTCATCGTGCTCGCCGTCCTCGTGCTGGCCTACACGCTCAACAAGGCGCGCATCAAGGGCCTCAAGCTCGAGAATGCGTGGGCGCAGGCGCTCATAGGGTTCTGCGCCGGGGCGTGCTGGTCCTTCCTCGGCATCGGCGGCGGCCCCTTCAACCTGGCCATCCTCGTCTTCTTCTTCGCCATGGAGAGCAAGCCCGCCGCGCAGGCGTCGCTGTTCATCATCGCGTTCTCGCAGACGGCGAGCCTCATCTACACGCTGGCCACGGGCAGCGTGCCCGCGTTCCTCTCCGTGGTCCTGCTGGGCATGGCGGCGATGGCGGTGCTTGGGTCGGTCGTGGGGCGCCGCCTGCTGCGCCGGATGGACTCGGCGGCGGTCGATAAGCTCTACGTGTTCGCCCTCGTGTTCATCATCGTGATCTGCACGTACAATTTCATCCGGTTCTCGGTGCTCTAGTTCTTCGCCCCGAAACGGGATGCCGCGATAATGGAGCTGGAGCGCGGGCCTTCCTCTTCTGCCTTGAGGAGGTCGCCGTGTCCCGCTCGTCTCATGAGCGCCGATGGTGTTGAAGTCCTCTTGGCAATAAGTCGCGGCAGCGTCAGCCGCCAATTCAAAAAAGCCACAAGCGGAAGGCAAACCGATTCAAAGCAAATTCACCCTCCAACAAATAGTGGATCCCCAACAAAGTCTTTAGCCTGAGCGAGCAGAGTTAAGCAGACATCAACGTGTCGTCTCCCGAGCACGGCGGAGGGTCGGAGAAATATATTAAGGTCATCGCGAGTTCCGCACGCAAAGGAAAGCACTTAATGTGCTTTCCGTCTTGCGCAGGACTGTAGAGCAGCAAACTTAATATATTTCGCCGCCCCTCTGCCAAGCCCAGGCGACTCCACGCACTTTACCTGCGTAAACAATGTGAGTGAAATATGAATCTCGATGGATACGCCCGCAGCCGTGTATACTAAACAGCTGTGTGTAACCAGGGGAGTATTCTGGCTGGACAAAATGCCTGCTTAATAGGGTTGTCAGGTAGTCCGGACGCAATACAAGGCTGGGGAGCACGTCGTGTAAGTAGTGGTCCTCTAGGGGCGTACGCTCGGTGGTGTACGCATTGTCCCAAGACCACGCGAGAGTTGGGATCATATCTTGATCAGCATGATTCTCGGCCGCAAGATTGGCATGACCCAGGTTTGGGACGAGGACGACAACGTCGTTCCCGTCACGGTCATCCAGGCTGGCCCCTGCGCTGTCTCGCAGGTTAAAACTCAGGCAACCGACGGCTATGACGCCGTCCAGATCGGTTTCGGCGACATCAAGGCCAAGAACGTGAACAAGCCCATGGCTGGTCACTTCGCCAAGGCTGGCGTCGAGCCTGTCCGCTTCCTTCGTGAGGTCCGCGTCGAGAACGGCGAGGAGCACAAGGTCGGCGAGGTCGTCACCGTCGCTGATTTCGCTGATGTCGAGAAGGTCGACGTTATCGGTACCTCCAAGGGTAAGGGCTTCCAGGGTCGCATCAAGCGCTGGGGTCAGCGCCGCGGTCCTATGACGCATGGTTCTCACTTCCAGCGTCACCCCGGTTCTATCGGTCAGTGCGCCTATCCTGCGCGCGTCCTCAAGGGCGTCAAGATGGCCGGTCACATGGGTAACGAGCGCGTTACCGTCAAGAACCTTTCCGTTGTCCGCATCGATGCCGAGCAGAACCTCATCTTGGTCAAGGGCGCTGTCCCGGGTGCCAAGAATGGTCTCGTCGCCATCCGTATGGCCTAAGGGCCCAGCCCATTTAGCCCAGCGTCATACCAAGGAGAACACTTAAATGGCAAAGTTTGAAGTAAAGAACAGCGAGGGCAAGAAGGTCGCCGAGGCCGAGCTCGCCGCTGAGGTGTACGGCATCGAGCCGAACATCCACGTTATGCACCACATCGTCAAGTGCCAGATGGCCTCTTGGCGTCAGGGCACCCAGTCTGCTAAGGGTCGCTCTGAGGTTTCCGGTGGCGGCAAGAAGCCTTGGCGTCAGAAGGGCACCGGCCGTGCCCGCCAGGGTTCCATCCGTGCTGCCCAGTGGCGTCACGGTGGCGTCGTCTTCGCCCCCAAGCCCCGTTCCTACGCTAAGCGTATGAACAACAAGGAGGTCAAGCTGGCTATGCGCTCCGCGCTGTCCGCCAAGCTGGCCGATGGCGAGCTCGTGCTCGTCGACGACTACGGCTTCGAGAAGCCTTCCACCAAGGCTGCCGTCGCCATGCTCAAGGCTCTCGGTCTTGAGGGCAAGCGTCTGACCATCATCGTTCGCGATGAGGACGTCAACGCCTACCTGTCGTTCCGCAACATTCCCAAGACGTTCATCATCACTGCCGACGAGGCCAACACCTACGATCTCGTCAACAACAACGCCGTGCTGATGCCCGCCGACATCGCCGCTCACTTCGGGGAGGTGCTTGCATAAATGACCGCCCACGAGATCATCATCCGTCCGATCGTGTCCGAGCGTTCCTTCTCCGGCATGGAGCTGAACAAGTACACGTTCGAGGTCGCCAAGGATGCTAACAAGTATCAGATCAAGGACGCTGTCGAGGAGATCTTCGGCGTCAAGGTCGTTCGCGTGAACACCCTGACGGTCAAGCCCAAGACCAAGCGCGTGCGCTATGTCGCCGGCAAGACCCGTTCTTGGAAGAAGGCCATCGTCACGCTGGCCGAGGGCGACACCATCGAGGTCTTTGGCAACCAGGCCTAAGACTCGCTGCTGTTGAGTGAGCTCATGCCTCCCAACTAGGGGAGGCGAGAGCTCAAGGTTTTGGGCGTATAAAATGGACACGCCCGGAACCGTGTATACGTCCGGTGTCATCGCACCCGAGGCAGAACCTCGAATCCCTGTCTGCGATGGCTAACGGATTCCTATTGAAAGGGATTGTAATGGCTGTAAAGCACCTTAAGCCGACCTCCGCTGGTAGGCGTTGGCAGACGATCTCCGATTTCTCCGAGATCACCTGCACCAAGCCCGAGAAGTCTCTTCTCGAGCCCCTGCCCAAGAAGGCCGGTCGTAACAACAACGGCCGCATCACCACCCGCCACCAGGGCGGCGGCGTGAAGCGTCGTTACCGCGTGATCGACTTCAAGCGCAACAAGGACGGCGTGCCCGCCAAGGTTGCCACGATCGAGTACGATCCGAACCGTTCCGCTCGTATCGCTCTGCTGCACTACGCTGACGGTGAGAAGCGCTACATCCTGGCCCCCAAGGGCCTCGAGGTCGGTCAGACCATCATGTCCGGTTCTGACGCCGACATCAAGCCGGGCAACGCTCTGCCCCTCGCCGACATCCCCGTCGGTACGCTCATCCACGCCGTCGAGTTCCAGCCGGGCAAGGGCGCTGCTATCGCCCGTTCCGCCGGTAACTCCTGCCAGCTGATGGGTAAGGAGGGCAAGTACGCTATCGTCCGTATGCCTTCCTCCGAGATGCGCCGCATCCTCGTTACCTGCCGCGCCACCGTCGGTGAGGTCGGCAACGCCGATCACTCCAACATCGTCATCGGCAAGGCCGGCCGTAAGCGTCACATGAACGTGCGCCCGACCGTCCGCGGTACCGTCATGAACCCTGTCGACCACCCGCACGGCGGTGGCGAGGGCAAGAACCACACCTCTGGTCGTCCCTCTGTTACCCCCTGGGGTAAGCCGACGAAGGGCCTTCGTACGCGCAAGAAGAAGAAGGTCTCGAACCAGCACATCATTCGTCGCCGTAAGAAGTAATTTCGGATACCGAGTTTTAGGAGAAAGCACTTATGAGCAGAAGTCTCAAAAAGGGCCCGTTCGTGGAGACTCGCCTTCTCTCGCGTATCACCGCGATGAACGAGGCTGGCAAGAAGGACGTCGTGAAGACCTGGTCCCGCGCGTCCACCATCTTCCCCGAGATGGTTGGTCACACCATCGCCGTCCACGACGGCCGCAAGCATGTGCCCGTGTATGTTACCGAGTCCATGGTTGGTCACAAGCTCGGCGAGTTCGCGCCGACTCGTACGTTCCGTGGCCACAAGGCCAAATAGGGGGTTAACCGTAAATGGCAACTAAGTCTATTGAAACTGAGGCCACCGAGGTTCGCGCCGTCGCTAAGTACGTGCGTGTTTCCCCCAGCAAGGCCCGCCTGGTGGTCGATCTGATCCGCCGCAAGCCTGTCGCTCAGGCCTTCGACATCCTCCACTTCTGCGACCGCGCCGTCGCCGTGGATGTCGAGAAGGTTCTCCGTTCCGCCGTTGCGAACGCCGAGAACAACAACGGTCTGCGTGCCGACAACCTGGTTGTCGCCGCTGCCTATGTTGACGAGGGTCCGACGCTTAAGCGCATCCGTCCCCGCGCCAAGGGTTCCGCTTCTCGCATTCTGAAGCGTACTTCCCACATCACCGTCGTCGTTGCTCCTCGAAAGGAGGCGTAAAGCTGTATGGGTCAGAAAGTCTACCCCACCGGCTTCCGTCTTGGCATCACCGAGAACTGGCGCTCCCGCTGGTTCGCAGAGAAGGATTACGCTAAGACCCTCGGTAACGATCTCGAGATCCGCAAGTACCTCGAGAAGCGTCTTTCCCGCGCAGCTGTCTCCCGTGTCGAGATCGAGCGCGCTGGTGACAAGGTGAAGGTCATCATCCTCACTGCTCGCCCCGGCGTTGTCATCGGTAAGAAGGGTGCCGAGATCGATACCCTCCGCACCGAGCTCGAGAAGGTCGCTGGCGTCTCCAAGGGCCAGCTCTCCGTCGACGTTGTCGAGATCAAGCGCCCCGAGCTCGACGCCAACCTCGTTGCTCAGTCCATCGCTGAGCAGCTCGAGGGCCGCGTTGCCTTCCGTCGCGCTATGCGCAAGGCTGTCCAGTCCGCCCGCAAGGCCGGCGCCAAGGGCATCCGTATCCAGTGCTCCGGTCGTCTCGGCGGTGCCGAGATGGGCCGTCGTGAGTGGTACCGTGAGGGTCGCGTGCCTCTGCACACCCTCCGCGCCAAGATCGACTACGGCACGGCTGTCGCCAGCACCACCATGGGTGCCTGCGGCGTGAAGGTCTGGATCTACCTGGGCGAGAAGCTCCCGGGCCAGCCTGTTCCCAACCCTGCACTCGAGGGCTCTTCCCGTCCTCGTCGTCGTAACTCCGAGAGGAGGGGTCAGTAGTGCTTGCCCCTAAGCGTATTCTTCACCGCAAGGTGCAGCGTGGCTCCATGAAGGGCCAGGCCAAGGGTAATACCGAGCTGCATTTCGGCGAGTTTGGTATCCAGGCTCTCGAGGCCCATTGGATCACCAACCGTCAGATCGAGGCCGCTCGTATTGCCATGACCCGCTACATGAAGCGTGGCGGTCGTGTCTACATCACGATCTTCCCCGATAAGCCCATCACCAAGAAGCCTGCCGAGACTCGCATGGGTTCTGGTAAGGGTAACCCCGAGGAGTGGGTGGCCGTCGTCAAGCCCGGCCGCATCATGTTCGAGGTCAAGGGCGTGCCCGAGGAGGTCGCTCGCGAGGCTCTGCGTCTTGCACAGCACAAGCTTCCCATCAAGACCAAGATTGTTGCTGCCAAGAACGCTGAGCAGCGCATCGAGAAGGAGATGGCTGAGGAGGCCGCTCTCGAGGCCAAGTGGGCTGCTGAGGACGCCGCCGCCGCCAAGGAGGAGAACTAATGAAGCCCGCAGAGATTCGTGAGCTCTCGGACGCTCAGCTCGTTGAGAAGCTGAAGGAAATGCGCGCCGAGCTCTTTAACCTTCGTTTCCAGATGGCCACCAGCCAGCTGGACAACACCGCTCGCGTCAACACCGTGAAGAAGGACATCGCTCGCGTCCTCACGGAGCAGCGCGCCCGCGAGATTGCAGCGGAGAAGTCCGCTGTCGCCGAGTAGGACCTAAGGAGAGAACATGACTGATTCGCGTAACTCGCGTAAGGTCCGTACGGGTGTCGTTACCTCCGTCTCCGGTGCCAAGACCATTGTCGTCACCATCACCGAGCGCAAGCGTCACCCCAAGTACGGCAAGATGATGACCAGCTCCAAGAAGCTGCACGCTCACGACGAGGAGTGCACGGCTGGCGTGGGCGATACCGTCCGCGTTATGGAGACCCGTCCTATGTCCAAGATGAAGCGCTGGCGCCTCATCGAGGTCGTCGAGCGCGCTAAATAAGCAGTCGCTCTTACGACTTGTACGTTTCCGAAGATGTGCGTATGCCTGGTTTGCATACCACAGGCCGCCTAAAGGCTGCGCACCTCTCTTCGGTTCTTAGTTCGGAGGAACATCTACCATGATTCAGATGCAAACCATGCTGAACGTCGCCGACAACTCCGGCGCTCGCAAGATTCGCTGCATCAAGGTGCTTGGCGGTTCCAAGCGTCGTTATGCAGGCATCGGCGATGTGTTCATCGGTGCTGTCCAGGAGGCTACCCCTGGCGCCAACGTCAAGAAGAAGGACGTTGTCCGTTGCGTCGTCGTTCGCACCGTTAAGGAGATCCGCCGCAAGGATGGCTCCTACATTCGCTTTGATGAGAACGCCTGCGTTGTCATCAACAACGATGGTTCGCCCGTCGGCACCCGTATCTTCGGGCCCGTCGCTCGCGAGCTTCGTGACAAGAAGTACATGAAGATCGTCTCGCTCGCTCCCGAGACCCTGTAGTTAGGGGAGATATATGTATATCAAGAAGGGCGATAAGGTCCAGGTTCTCTCTGGTAAGGATCGCGGCAAGCAGGGCGTTGTCCTGCGTGCTCTCCCCGCCGAGAACAAGGTCGTTGTCGAGGGCGTTTCGGTCGTCAAGAAGGCCGTCAAGCCCAACGCTGCCAATCAGCAGGGCGGCATCGTTTCGCAGGAGGCTCCTATCGACGCCTCCAACGTCAATCTCGTTTGCCCCGAGTGCGGTAAGGTTACCCGCGTCGGTCACGAGAAGGACGGCAAGAACAAGCTGCGCGTCTGCAAGAAGTGCGGCCACAAGTTCTAAGCTGCCCGCAACATCAAGTTGCTAGCAAAGGCCCGGTTGCCCCAAGGCACCCGGGCCTTTTTCTATCCCTACTCATTGGGGACAGACTTAAATGACTTGTCGTTGGGGATGTTCTTAAACGGCTAGTTGATGGGGACAGTCTTTAGATTTGTATATCTGGCCATCTGGGATAGGCTTCAACGAAAGCGGCACCTAGGGACAGTCCTTTGATGTCTGGTGCCCCCAGAGGGGAGAAGTAATACAGCTGGCTCTGTCTTTTAGGGCTATGGTGTTCCGCCCCTTTGTGTTTCACAAGGATCGTCCCGTGCGCATTTATGCGCATAGCCATGCGCGATAATGCGCATAACTGCACAAACATCTGCCAACTATGGCTAAATAATGACTGATAAGAAAATAAACACGCAAACACGAGCAGATACGCGCGCAATTGTGCGAATATAGGGTTGTTAGAAATGAAGGACTTCCGATGACTCAGGAGGCACATAATGGCAGATTCCAAACAGGCTCCGCTCGACGCCGAAGCAGCCGCAAAAGCAGCGTTCACTTCGGTCCAGGACAAGCCATTCCCCGATGATATCTTTACGGCTCCCGAGCTTCGTTGGGCTGTGATCGGGTGCGGCGTTATCGCCAACCAGATGGCCCAGTCTCTCGCTCTTGCCGGTCGCAAGCTTGCGGGCGTCGCCAACCGCACGCTGTCCAAGGCTCAGGCTTTTGCTGAGCAATATGGCATCGAGAAGGTCTATGAAACGGTCGAGGACCTCTACGCCGATCCGAACATTGACGCAGTCTATATCACCACGCCGCACAACACGCATATCACCTACCTGCGAGCCGCTCTGGCAGCTGGTAAGCACGTACTCTGCGAGAAGGCCATTACCCTCAACTCTGCCGAGCTCGACGAGGCCCGTGCCATCGCCGACGAGCACAACGTGGTCCTTATGGATGCCACCACGGTGCTCCACATGCCCTTGTATCAGGAGCTGCGCCGCCGCATGGATGCCGGCGACTTTGGACGCATGAACCTCGCCCAGCTCAACTTTGGCAGCTACAAGGAGTACGGCGACCTGACCAACCGCTTTTACAATCGCAACCTTGCTGGCGGTGCCATGCTCGATATTGGCGTCTATGCCCTGTCCGTCATGCGCCTCTTTATGGCAAGCCAGCCCGCTGAGGTCGTTTCGCTGGGCAACACCTGCGAGACTGGCGTTGACGTCGCGGGTGGCATCGTCTGCCGAAATGCCGAGCAGCAGCTGGGCGTCGTGAGCCTTACGCTCCACTCCAAGCAGCCCAAGCGCTCGGTCATCAGCTTCGACAAGTGCTACATCGAGGTCAATGAATATCCGCGTGCCGATCACGCGACCATCGTGTGGACTGCGGACGGCCACCGCGAGGAGGTCCACGCCGGCACCGAGGCTTACGCCCTGTGCTATGAGATGGCCGACCTGGAGAAGGCCGTTGCCGGCGACGACTCCAAGCGCGAGCTGCTGGATTATGCTTCTGATGTTATGGAGCTTATGACCAAGCTCCGCGCCGACTGGGGAGTTGTGTACCCCGAGGAGGAGTAAGCGATGCTTGCGGAAGATAGGCTCAACGCGATCGTGTCGATGGTGCAGCAGGCCGGCTCGGTTACCGTGCCGGAGCTTGCCGAAGCCCTGGGCGTGACGGCGTCTACCATTCGGCGCGACCTGCAGGCGCTCGACCGTGCACACCGTATCGCCAAGGTGCACGGAGGCGCGACGAGTCTGGAGCGTGCGCACGTGACGCGCGACCTGACGATCAGCGAGCGCAGTGATCTCCATAACGATGACAAGGAGCGCATCTGCGCCCGTGCCGCGGCTCTGGTGGAGCCCGATAGCTTTGTGTATATCGATTCGGGCTCCACGACCCTCAAGCTCATCGAGCATCTTCCGCGCCTTGAGGGTGTCACCTATGTGACCGATTCCGTGCTCCATGCTCAGCATCTCGCCCTGTATGGTATGCGCACCGTGGTGCTAGGCGGCGAGCTCAAGCCCGAGACCGAGGCACTCGTCGGTCCCGATGCCTTGGCAACCCTGGACCGCTATAACTTCAACTGCGGTTTTTGGGGTTCCAATGGCATCGCCGCCGAGCAAGGTCTCACCACACCGGATATCGAGGAAGCGCAGGTCAAGCGTATCTCGATGCGCCATACCGCCAAACGCTTCGTAATCTCGGACGCCAGCAAATTTGGCATGGTGGCGCCCGTCAAGTTTGCGGACTTCCGCGACGCAACGATCATCACTACGGGCGAGGTGCCCGCCAAGTACCAGTCGATGGACAACGTCATCACGGTCTAGCGATGGGACAAGGCCAAAACCACCACAAAGGTGCCTGTCCCCATTGTGGTGGTTAGTAACGAAAACCGAGTAGTTTTCTCAATAGAAAAGCGGCAACGTCCATTACGGGCGTTGCCACTTTCGTTGTCTGCCGGTTTTTGTCTAAGTCTGTAACAACTAGACCGTTAAAAGTGGGCCAGGTGTTACAGATTGAGATTTTCCCTTAAGGGGGATTCGAATGTCTCGATCTGTAACAGATAGTCCGGAAAAAGGGTTCTAACTGTTACGGATCGAGACGTTTTGGGATCGCGGCTGAGCCATTGCGGCAAAACCACCACGAAGGTGCCTGCCCTTTTTGGCAGGTTTTAGGGCTCCCAGGGGCAGGGGGCTTCGATGTGGATGGGCTCGCCGGTTACGGGATGCGTAAAGGACACGCTGTGGGCATGGAGCATCAGGCCGCAGGGACGCGGCGTGCCGTAGAGCTCGTCGCCCACCAGGGGATGACGCTCACTCGCCAGGTGCACGCGGATCTGGTGTTTGCGGCCGGTGAGCAGCTCGACATCGATATACGAACGCGTGGGCAGGCCTCGGCGGCTCTTAAGGCGCTTGAGCACCTTCACGCGCGTTTGAGACGGCTTGCCGCTGGCGCCGACGCGCATCTTTCGGCTGTCGTGACGGTCGCGGGCGATGGGCTTGTCGATGAGCTTTTCGTTCCAGTCGATCTTGCCCTCGGCGAGCGCCAGGTAGTGCTTTTCGAAAGCGTGGTCGATCACCATCTGGTCAAAGGCGGGCTGCGTCTGCTTGTCGAGCGAGAACAGCACCACGCCGGTGGTGTCGCGGTCCAGGCGGTTGAGCGGCTGCATGTCGGTCGCGGCAAAGCCGTCGCCCATCGCCAGCAGCAGGTCGCTGGCGTAGTCGGTGAGCGTGCGCTCGCCGGTGCCGTCGCCGTGGACGATCATGCCGGCGGGCTTGTCGATGGCCATGAGCCAGGCGTCGCAGTAGAGGACTTGAGGTTCTTCGTTCACGTGTAAGCCTTTCGGTTAGCTGATTCCCACAAACATGCAGCCCGAGGTCGCCCCGCGTAGGCGGGCGGCGGGCTTGCGGCCGGCCTGCGCTGCCTCGACGGCACGACGGACGCGGGCGACGGCACGGCCCACCTCATCCGTCTCGAGCAGCGTTCCGTCCACCATGAGGCGACGCACGCCGGCGTCGAGCAGCTGAGGAACCTGCGGCGTGAGGTCGATGGGGTAGGCATCGTACAGGCGAGAGCGGCCGTGGATGTCGGTGCGGACGGGCATGACCTTTCCGTCGATATTCTTGAGCGAGAGCTTGCGGGCACGCAGGCGGCAGTTGGCACAATCGTGGATGCAGCCATTGGCAACCTGCAGAATGCAATGCTCGCTTGTCATGACGCGCGGGCGGCCAAAGACGGTGATGCCCAGAGCAGCGGGCGCGGCGGCGCCGAGCGAGACAATCTCGTCGAGCGTGATCTCGGGCGAGAGCCAAAACGCACCGGCGCCGCGCTCGGCAAGCGCCTCCATGCAGGGCGTGTTGTGCACCGGCAGGCAAGAGCGAATCTCGGCTGTGGCGCCGGCATGCGCGGCTACGGCGAGCTCGGAGATATTGCCGACGGCGACGGTGGCTCCAGCATTGATCCAGGGATCGACGCGCTCGTGGTCGACGGCGCGGCAGACCTCGTCGAGTACAGGCACGATACCCTGCCCAAATGCATCGGCGGGGGAGAGCTCGGCCGCATCGAGCGCGTCGGTGGTCATGTAGATGCGCGTTGCACCCTCCACGCGCGCTGCCTCGGCGGCTTCGAGCGAGGTGACGGTGGCGCAGATCTGCGACTCATCGCGGTAGTGCTCGGGCGCGGGGCGGGAATCACTGGTTACAATCGCCGGCAACTCGAGCGTTTTCGCACGCTCCTCGTACGGTGCCAGAATGGCCTCCTCGAGCGCTTTACAGGCGGCGGCGCGCACCTTGTGCACGGCGGAGAAGCCCATACCGCAGCCGGCGTCGAGCGAAATGTCAAAGCTTGCTGCCTCAAAGGGCGAGGAGCCCATGCGGCCTACATGCTCCACCAGATCGGACGCCTCGACCGCACGGGTCTTGGCGGCCTCGACGGTAAAGCCCGTGGCCGTTGCCGCAAGCGAAGGGTTGTCACAGCAGGTGAGTGTGACAGTAAACGGCTCGCCCAGACGCGCCATGACGGACACATCAACAGCTCGGCGGCGCAGCACATCGCGTTTGAGCGCGGCGCCGGCGGCATCGATGGCGCGCTGGCTGCGGATGACGCGCACGCGGCAGCCCTCGGGCATGCTGCGGGGCACGCGACACTCGATGATGTCACCGGCGGCGGCATCATCGGTAGCGATAGTGGTTAGGAACTGGTCGAACTCGTCATCGTGGCGAAGTTCCAACAAGTCGCCCTTGCCCACGGGTTCAAACAGCTCAATGCGGGCGATGGCGGCGCGGCGACGGCGGTCGTCGGGCTTGAGGCCACGCACATCGCGGTTGGCCGGGCGGCTGCCCAGCACCGTGCCCACGATCTGGCCGCGGTTGTTGGAGCGCTCGTAGCTCATCATCTCGTCGCCCGAGGTGCCGTCCTGATAGGCGTGCGTAAAGTCGCGGTTGAAGCAGCGCTTGAGCTGGCGCTGGCGGGCGGCTTCCTCGTCCTTGGCAACGGCGACCCCTGCCAGCATGTCATCAATTTCGTGACGATACACATCAACGATGGAGTACACGTAATCGGGCGCCTTCATGCGGCCCTCGAGCTTGAGAGACGCGGCGCCGGCATCATACAGACGGCGAACGAGCTGTGAGGTGTTGGTGTCACGCGGGCATAGAGCGCGCTCGCGACCGGCAGGGGAGAGCGTGCGGCCGTTCTCGTCGATCAGCTCGTAAGGCAGGCGACAGGGCTGAGCGCACATGCCGCGGTTGGCCGAGCGGCCCGCCATGGCAAAGCTCGAGAGCAGGCACAGGCCCGAGTAGCAAAAGCAGATGGCACCGTGGCTAAAGACTTCAAGGTCCACATCGGGCGCGGCATCGTGAATGGCGGCAATCTCGTCGATGGAAAGCTCGCGCGAGAGGGTCACGCGGTCGGCGCCCTGCTCGCGGCACCAAAGGGTTCCGCGGTCGTCATGGATGTTCGCTTGGGTCGAGATATGCGTCTCGATGCCGGGCATGGTGCGCTTGACCTCAAAGAACAGGCCCCAGTCCTGGATGATGAAGGCGTCGGCGCCCAGCGTGGAGCAGCGATGGATGAGTTGCAGCGCATCGCCCATCTCGGACTGCTTGATGACGATGTTGACCGTGACGTAGACGCGCGACCCGGCCAGGTGTGCAGCACGGCAGGCCTGCTCAAAGGCCTCGTCGGTAAAGTTGGTGGCCTTGCGGCGGGCGTTGAAGCTGCCCATGCCGCAGTAGATGGCGTCTGCCCCGGCGGCGAGTGCGGCGGCAAAGGGCTCGGGCCCTCCGGCGGGCGCCAAGAGCTCGGGTCTGCGGTTGGTGGTTCGACTGGCGGTTACGGTCATATCCTGCCTTTCAAAATGCTCAGACACTCAAAAGTATAGTGGTGCTGTTGCGGCGGACGAGCCCTGTGGCCCAAGCAGGATAAAGTCTTCAGCAGCCCTTGCAGCAAAAATGATCCGTTTCCCTCCGTCCCCTATGGATCACCTGATCCGATGGGGACGGAGGGAAACGGATCATTTTGAGCTTCACCGTCCGGTCGTGCCGTTCAGCGGTCGACAGGCGCCGTTGAGCGATAAAATATTCTCGCAACGTGATAATAATCTTGCATCGCGCGGAAACCTTGAGTACTATCCCAAATCAAGCGCGGTGTTCAGACCGAATTGTGCCTCCCGGTGTGAACGCCGCGCTCACGCTCTCTATCTGATCGTAAGGAGAAAAACATGAGCAAGACCGTCGTGTCTTCCGATAACGCACCTGCAGCCATCGGCCCGTATTCCCCCGGCATCCAGACCGGCAACATGGTGTTCCTGTCCGGCCAGCTGGGCATCGACCCCGCAACCGGCAAGATGCCCGAGGGCGTCGAGGCCCAGGCTAAGCAGTCCCTTGCTAACGTCGAGGCCCTGCTGACCGCTGCCGGTGCCACCTTTGCCGATGTCGTCAAGACCACGGTCTACCTGGCCGACATTGCGGACTTCGCTGCCGTGAACGAGATCTACGCCTCCAAGTTCGAGGCCCCCTTCCCCGCGCGCAGCGCTTTCCAGGTTGCCGCCCTTCCGGCCGGCGGTCTGGTCGAGATCGAGGTCGTCGCCGCTCTCTAAGGTGTTGGCGAAAACAAAACATGACATGCAAAAAGACCCTGCAGTGCGCGTGAACTGCAGGGTCTTTTGTCAAGCGATGCGACAAAAATGATCCGTTTCCCTCCGTCCCCAAGGGTTAACGTTTAGCCTTCCTTGCGGACTTTTTGCAGGTAGCGGTAGACGCTGGGCTCCGAGATGCCCAGCGCGGTGGCGGCGCAGGCCACGGCGCCCTTGAGCATGAACACCCCGTTGCCGTTGAGGTGGCGAATGACGTCCACGCGGTCGCTCTGACCAAGCGACGCTACATCCAGCCCGCGCGCGCTCAGCAACTCGGAAATACTGCGGTCGATGAGTTCCTGCGTAGACTCCGAAAGGCTTTCGACCTCGATAGACGCGGGCTCCGCCTGTCTAGGCGCCGCGTCGAAGCAGGCCATGAGCTGCTGCGCCATGGCGTTGATGGAGCGCACGGTCGAGAGGTCGGTGTTGACGCAGAGCATACCGACAATCTCGTCATTCTCGCGGATAAAGTACGTCGCCGACTCCAACGTCTTGCCACCGGCACCGCGCCCCTCGTAGCCCGTAATAAACGGCAGGTCGCGATACTTGGCGTCGTGCATGATCTTGAGTGCCAGGTCGGTGGCGGGACCGCCGACCTTGCGGCCGCTCACGATGCCGTTGCGAATATCGACGATGGCGTGGTCGGGATCCGAGAAATCGTGCAGCACGATTTCGCTGTTTTTGCCGAGTATCTGCTCCAGGAAATCGACCATCGGCAAAAAGCGACGTACGGTCTCGTTCACGGGCAACTCCTTTTGGTTCTATCGAAGTGTTCATAACAATTTTTTATCATGGTAACACGCTGCTCATCATCTCGTATATCAGCAGGTACATTGCGTAATACAGACGAACGGTAGGAATTTGGCGGTAAACGGTTGACCAAAAGAAAAGTTAGATGTTATTTTGACCAGACACTTTCCTGACCTGCGGAAATGCGTTATCTCAGCTGAAGAATAGTCTGATAACAAAAAATTATTATTGAGAATGAGAATCATCTTTAATACGATATGCAACGAAGGCACAACCTCAACCCCGCACTGCGTCACAATAGAGCGTTAGATGCGAAAACAACTATTTCGAGGATTGGTGGTCAAATGACCCAGGAGACGGTTACGAACGGCACTGAAGCCCTGTTCACTCGCGAAGGCATGCCGCCCGTTAGGGAAATGATCCCGTGTGCCCTTCAGCATGTACTGGCATCGTTTGCCGGCATCATTACACCGGCGGTCATCATGGCCGGTGTCTACGGCTTTAATAGCCAGCAGAGCACCGACATCATCCAGGTTGCACTCATTCTTTCGGCAATCGACACGGCCCTTCAGGCCTTCGCTCCCTTCCGTCGTATCGGCGGCGGCCTGCCCATCGTCATGGGCGTTTCGTTCGCGTTCCTGCCGGCCCTTCAGGCCATGGGCGCCTCGGGCTTTAGCTTTGGCGCGCTGCTGGGCGGCGAGATCGTCGGCGGTGCCGTTGCGGTTCTCTTTGGTCTGGCCTACAGCAAGATCAAGTGGCTGTTCCCGCCCGTCGTGACCGGTACGGTCATCTTCTCCATTGGCGTCTCTCTCTATCCCACGGCCGTCAAGTACATGGCCGGCGGTATGGGTACGCCGCTGTGGGGCACCCCGCAGGCCTGGTGCGTCGCTCTTATCACCTTCGCCGTGGTCTTTGCGCTCGCCAACTTTGGCAAGGGCACGCTCAAGCTGGGATCCGTGTTCTTTGGCATGATCGTTGGCATGATCGTCTCCATCCCCTTTGGCATGATCGACTTCTCCAGCGTCGCCACCGCTCAGGTCTTCGCCCTTCCCAAGCTTATGCCCTACGCGCTCGAGTTTGATCCCGAGGTCTGCATTACCCTCGCTGTCGTGTTCCCCATGGTTGCCATCCAGGTTATCGGTGACGTTTCCGCCGCCTGCCTGGGCTCCATCGACCGTATGCCCACCGAGCGCGAGCTCTCCGGCGCTATTGTGTCTCAGGGCCTCACCTCTATGGTCGGCGGCCTGCTGGGCGGTCTTCCCACCAGCGCCCTTGGCCAGAACGTGGGCATCATCTGCTCCAACAAGGTCGTCAACAAGTGGGTCTTTGTGATCATCGCGGCCGTCTTTGCCATCGCCGGCCTGTTCCCGCAGCTCTCTGCCGTCCTTTCCGCCATCCCGCAGCCTGTCATCGGCGGCGCGACCGTCGGCGTCTTTGGCACCATCACCATGAACGGTGTGCGCATGTTCACCCGCGAGGGCCTCACGCAGCGCACCACCACCATCGTCGGCACCTCGGTCGTCTTTGGCCTGGGTATCTGGATGGCCAGCGGTTGCCTTGCCGGCGAGGGCATGCCCACCTGGGTGTCCACCGTCATCGGCTCCAACGCCGTGACCCCCACCGCCATCATGGCCATTGTCCTTAACCTGATTCTTCCGCAGACGCCGGTCGTGGCTCAGCACATCGATGCCGCCAAGGATGCCGCTGTGGATCTGGTCCTGCCCGAGAGCAAGAAGTAACCGATTCGGTGCTATTCGCCGGCGGACGCATCGCCTCGTCCGCCGGCGCCATGCGGCGCCAAGCCGCACTTCAAAGGGCTTGTCCCTTTGGTGAAGCGTTGACGGGAGAGGGCCCGTTTCCGGTGTAGGCCGGCGCTTCGCACTTCCGCCATGTCAGAGGTGTCAAACCCCGCCTCTGATGTTGAAGGGAGCATTTATGCTTCTGGTCGCTAACGGTTCTGTCTTTACCCGCAACGCTCAGACTCCGTTCATTCCCAACGGTGCGGTCGCTATTGACGGAGATACGATCGTCGAAGTGGGCCCCGAGCGCGAGCTCAAGGCCAAGTACCCGGATGCCGAGTACGTCGACGCCCAGGGCAACCTCATCATGCCCGGACTTATCAACTGCCACACCCACATCTATTCGGGTCTGGCCCGCGGTCTTGCCATTAAGGGCTGCAACCCCACCAACTTCCTGGAAAATCTTGAGCAGCAGTGGTGGAAGATTGACGACAACCTAACGCTCGACGGCACCAAGGCAAGCGCCTATGCCACGATTTTGGATTCCATCCGCGACGGCGTCACCACGATCTTCGATCACCACGCGAGCTTCTGCGAGATTCCGGGCAGTCTCTTTACCATTAAGGACGCCGCTCAGGAGCTGGGCATGCGTTCGTGCCTGTGCTACGAGGTTTCCGACCGCCGTGGCCAGGAAAAGTGCGATCAGGCTATTGCCGAGAACGCCGAGTTTGCCCAGTGGGCCGCCAAGGAGCGTCGCGATAACGACAACCACATGATCGCCGCCATGTTTGGCGGTCACGCCACCTTTACGCTGTCGGACGAGACCATGGATAAGATGGCCGAGGCCAACAATGGCCTGACCGGCTTCCACATCCACGTGTGCGAGGGCATGAACGATGTGTGGGACTCCCGCCTCAACCGCGGCGGCATCAGCCCCGTCGAGCGCCTGCTGCAGCACAACCTGCTCGGTCCCGACACCATGCTCGGCCACTGCATCCACGTGACGCCCGCCGAGATGGATATCGTCAAGGAGTCCGGCACCTGGCTGGTTAACAACCCCGAATCCAATATGGGCAACGCTGTGGGCTGCGCCCCCGTGCTCGAGTTCTTCCGCCGCGGCATCCCCGTGTGCATGGGCACCGACGCCTACACCCACGATATGCTCGAGAGCCTTAAGGTCTTCCTGATCATTCAGCGCCACAACGCCGCTATGCCCAACGTGGGCTGGTGTGAGGCCATGACCATGCTGTTCGAGAATAACGCCAAGATGGCCAGCAAGTATTTCGATCGCAAGCTCGGTGTGCTCGAGGCCGGCGCTGCCGCCGACGTCATCGTCATGGACTACAAGCCCTTTACGCCGCTGAGCGAGGAGAACATCGACGGCCACATGCTCTTTGGCATGATGGGCAAAAACTGCCGCACCACCATCATCAACGGCCGCGTCCTGTACAAGGATCGCGAGTTTGTCGGTATCGATGAGGACAAGATCAACGCGTGGACCATGGCTGAGTCCAAGAAGCTCTGGAGCACGCTCAACGATCGCGCCTACTAATTACAAGTAGATTCACGCGCGCCGGATGTTTCGCCGCATCCGACGCGCGTATAGGCGACCTCCGCGGGGTCGCCGGCGCTGTGCTAGCGCTACACCGTATTTGCGCCCGCCGCGCGGTCTCGCCGGGCGTTACAGAGAGGAGCTCATTATGAGCGACATCATGAGGCCGATCCCGTTTTCGCAGCTGATGAACTGGATCATCGAGGAGCACAAGACTCAGGGCGCCGTCTTTGGCGTGCGCAAGATGGTCACGACCAACCAGGAGGGCGCGCTTCCCATTTTTGACGAGCGCATCGAGACTCCGTTTGGCCCGGCCGCCGGCCCCAACACGCAGCTTGCCCAGAACATCGTGGCATCCTACGTGGCCGGTTCCCGCTTCTTTGAGCTTAAGACCGTTCAGGTTATGGACGGCGAGGAGCTCTCCAAGTGTGTGAACAAGCCCTGCATTGTGGCGCAGGACGAGTGCTACAACTGCGAGTGGTCGACCGAGCTCGAGGTTCCGCAGGCTTTTGCCGAGTACGTGAAGGCATGGTTCGCCTGCCACCTCATCGCTCGCGAGTACGGCCTGGGCAGCCCGGACGGCTTTGTCTTTAACATGTCCGTGGGCTATGACCTGGAGGGCATCAAGAGCCCCAAGGTCGATGCCTACATCGAGGGCATGAAGGATGCCAGCGGCTCCGACGTCTGGAACGAGTGCCGCGCATGGGCGCTTGCCAACCTGGACAAGTTTGAGCATGTCGACGCCGCGTTTGTCGAGTCCATCCCGGCACGCGTCTCCAACTCCATCACCGAGTCCACCCTGCACGGCTGCCCGCCGGCGGAGATCGAGCGCATCGCGACCTACCTCATCACCGAGAAGGGCCTCAATACCTACATCAAGTGCAACCCCACGCTGCTGGGCTATGAGTTTGCACGTCAGCGCCTCAACGAGCTGGGCTTTGACTACATCGTCTTCGATGACACGCACTTCCGCGAGGACCTGCAGTGGGCCGACGCCGTGCCCATGTTCGAGCGCCTGATTGCCCTGTGCGCCGAGCGCGGCCTGGAGTTTGGCGTCAAGCTGACCAACACGTTCCCCGTCGACGTGACGAGGAACGAGCTGCCCTCCACCGAGATGTACATGTCCGGCCGTTCACTGTTCTCGCTGACCATCGAGGCCGCCCGCCGCATTACCGAGCAGTTCGATGGCAAGCTGCGCATCAGCTACTCCGGCGGTGCCACGGTCTACAACATCCGTGCCCTGTACGATGCCGGCATTTGGCCCGTTACCCTGGCGACCGACGTGCTCAAGCCCGGTGGCTACGAGCGCTTTAGCCAGATGGCCGGCGAGTTTACCGATCTGGACGGCAAGCCGTTTGAGGGCGTCTCTCTCGAGGCCGTGACTGCGATCCAGACCGACTCGCTCACCAACCCGCTCTACAAGAAGCCGCTGCGCCCGCTGCCCGACCGCAAGGTCGCCGGCAAGAGTCCGCTTTCCGACTGCTTTACCACGCCGTGCCGCACGAGCTGCCCCATCCAGCAGGATATTCCCGCCTATCTGGCGGCTGTTGACGAGGGCCGCTACGAGGACGCGTTCAACATTATCATCGAGCGCAACGCCCTGCCGTTCATTACCGGCACCATCTGCCCGCATCCCTGCGGCCGTGCCTGCGAGCGTGCATTCTACGAGCCCGAGGGCGCCCAGATTCGCGCCAGCAAGCTCAAGGCCGCCCGCGAGGCCATGACCGCCGTGCTGCCCAAGCTGCGCGCCCAGGCCATCGCCAACGACGGCGAGCGCAACGTTGCCGTTATCGGCGGCGGCCCGGCCGGCCTGGCGACGGCGTTTTTCCTGACGCGCGCCGGCGTGCCCGTCACCATCTTTGAGGCTCGCGATTCGCTCGGCGGCGTGGTCCGTCACGTGATTCCCGAGTTCCGCATTGCGAGCGACGATATCTCCCACGATGCCGAGCTCTGCCTGGCCTTTGGTGCCAAGGTGCAGCTTAACGCTCGCGTGGATTCCATTGACGAGCTCAAGGCCCAGGGCTTTACCGACGTGGTCGTGGCCACCGGTGCCTGGATGCCCGGCTCTGCGGGCCTGGGCGAGGGTGCCGAGCTCGATGTACTGGAGTTCCTCGAGGCCGCCAAGAAGGGCGAGAAGCTCGAGCTGGGCGAGGACGTCGTGGTCATCGGCGCCGGCAACACCGCCATGGACGCCGCCCGCGTGGCCAAGCGCCTGGCTGGCGTAAAGAACGTGCGTCTGGTGTATCGTCGCACTAAGAAGCAGATGCCCGCCGACGAGGAAGAGCTCGATCTTGCTCTTGCCGACGGCGTTGAGTTCTGCGAGCTGCTGGCGCCCAAGGCACTCAACGGCGCCGTGCTGACCTGCGACGTTATGGAGCTTGGCGAGCCGGATGCAAGCGGCCGTCGCAGCCCTGCCGCCACGGGCGAGACCGTCGAGCTTCCCGCCACCACGGTGATCTGCGCCGTGGGCGAGGGCATCGATGCCAGTCTGTACGATGCCGCGGGCGTCGAGCACGACCGTCGCGGCCGCCTTGCCGCCACCTCCACCGGCGTTGAGGGCGTCTGGGCCGCGGGCGACTGCCGCCGCGGTCCTGCCACCGTGGTTGAGGCTATTGCCGACGCCGCCGAGGTCGCCCGTGCCATCGCCGGCGTGGACTTTAACAAGTACGCCGATTGCAACGAGCAGGCTGGCCGCGAGGACACCTGCTACGAGCGCAAGGGGTCGCTGTGCTGCGACAAGCGCAACTGCACCAAGACCCGCTGCCTGGGCTGCGGCTCGGTGTGCGAGGTCTGCTGCGACGTGTGCCCCAACCGCGCCAACGTGGCCATTAAGGTGCCGGGCCTGGCCAAGCATCAGGTCGTCCATGTCGATGGCATGTGCAACGAGTGCGGCAACTGCGCCGTGTTCTGCCCCTACCAGGAGGGCCGTCCCTACAAGGACAAGCTCACCCTGTTCTGGAGCGAGGAGGACATGGAGAACTCCGAGAACGAGGGCTTCCTGGCCGTGGACGAGGACCACTTTAAAGTCCGCGTCGCCGGCACGGTCCGCACCGTCTCGGTCGATGCCGTCAACACCGGTCTTCCCGAGGCCGTCCGCCTGACCATCAAGGCTGTGCGTGACAACTATTCGTACCTTCTTAAGAAATAGGCGAGTCTCTTATGGCCAAATCCATTCAACATCACGTGGCCTACGTTGCCTGCGGAAGTGGTTGCGCCTCCGCAGGCGGCGACGCCCGCTGCAGCGAAGGCTGCATTGGCTGTGGCGCCTGCGTTACGGCCTGCCCTCACGGCGCCATTGCTCTGGTCGATGGCGTCGCCCGCGTGGATCGTTCTAAGTGCACGGGTTGTGGCCTGTGCGGCATGGCGTGCCCGCAGCGCGTGATTGCCTTCGTCCCCGGCTACCAGAACATTCTGGTGCGCTGCAACAACACCGATAAGGGCGCCATCGCCCGCAAGATCTGCGACACGAGCTGCATCGGTTGCGGCATGTGCGCCAAAAAGTGCCCTGCCGGTGCTATCCGCATCGAGGACAACTGCGCCCACATCGACGGTGCGGACTGCCTGTCGTGCGGCATGTGCGCCGTCGTCTGTCCGCATGGCGCCATCCACGACCGCACCGGCATCGCCGCCGGCGTGTAGAAGGGAATCACCATGGCACAGGAATTCACTTTTACCGTTAACGGCGTCGAGCGCACGACGACCCAAAATAAACCGCTGCTGCGCTACCTGCGCGACGATCTGCACATTCACTCCGCCAAGGACGGCTGCTCCGAGGGCGCGTGCGGTACCTGCACCATCCACGTGGACGGCGCGGCCGTCAAAGCCTGCGTACTGACCACCGCGCTTGCCGCCGGCCGCAACATCGTGACCGTCGAGGGCCTGCCCGAGGACGTGCGCGAGGCCTTTGTGTACGCCTTTGGCGCCGTGGGCGCCGTGCAGTGCGGCTTTTGCATCCCCGGCATGGTCATGGCGGGCGCAGCGCTCATCGCCGAGGACCCCGAGCCCACCGAGGAGCAGATCAAGTACGCCATCCGCGGCAACGTCTGCCGCTGCACCGGCTACAAAAAGATTATCGAGGGCATCGCACTCGCCGCAGCGGTGCTCCGCGGCGAAAAGCAGATCGACGAGGACCTGGAGCGCGGCGACGACTACGGCGTGGGCAAGCGCGCCTTCCGTATCGACGTACGCAAGAAGGTGCTCGGCGAGGGCAAGTATCCCGACGATATCGACGAGCTCGACCAGCCGGGCCTGACCTACGCCAGCGCCGTGCGCTCCAAGTATCCGCGCGCCCGCGTGCTCTCCATCGACACCTCCAAGGCCGAGGCCCTGCCCGGTGTGGTGGGTATCCTGCGCGCCGAGGACGTGCCGGTCAACCAGGTCGGCCACCTTATCCAGGACTGGGACGTCATGATCGCCCAGGGCGATATCACCCGCTGCGTGGGCGATGCCATCGTGCTGGTGGTTGCCGAGGACGAGGCGACGCTCGAGAAGGCCAAGAAGCTCGTAAAGATCGATTACGAGCCGCTGGAGCCTGTGCGTAACATTGTCGAAGCCAGGGCTGCCGACGCCCCGCGCCTGCACGACAGCTTCTTTGCCTTTGGCAACACGGTGGAGCTCAAGGATAACGTGTGCCAGAGCCGTCACGTGACGCGCGGCGACGCCGCCAAGGCACTGGCGGAGAGCGCGTTCACCGTGACGCAGCGCTTTACCACGCCCTTTACCGAGCATGCCTTCTTGGAGCCCGAGTGCGCCGTTGCCTTCCCGTACAAGAACGGCGTCAAGGTGCAGTCGACCGATCAGGGCGCCTACGATACGCGCAAAGAGTGTGCCCACATGTTTGGCTGGGATAACGAACCCGAGCGCGTGGTCGTCGAGACCATGCTCGTGGGCGGCGGCTTTGGCGGCAAGGAGGACGTGTCCATCCAGCACCTGGCCGCGCTCGCTGCCTATAAGTTCCAGCGTCCTGTGAAGTGCAAGCTCACTCGTGCCGAGTCGCTTGCATTCCATCCCAAGCGCCACGCCATGGACGGTACCTTTACACTGGGTTGCGACGCCGAGGGCAACTTTACCGGTCTGGATTGCGAGATCAACTTTGACACCGGCGCCTACGCGTCGCTGTGCGGCCCGGTGCTCGAGCGCGCCTGTACGCATGCCGTCGGCCCCTACAAGTACCAGAATACCGACATTCGCGGCTTTGGCTACTACACCAACAACCCGCCCGCCGGTGCGTACCGAGGCTTTGGCGTTTGCCAGTCCGAATTTGCGCTCGAGAGCCTGATCGACCTGCTGGCCGAGAAGGTCGGCCTGGATCCGTGGGAGATTCGCTACCGTAACGCCATCGAGCCGGGTGAGGTTCTGCCCAACGGCCAGATTGCCGACTGCTCCACGGCGCTGAAGGAGACGCTGCTCGAGGTCAAGGATGCCTACTACGCGCATCCCGGCCACGCCGGCATTGCCTGCGCCATGAAGAACGCCGGCGTGGGCGTGGGCCTGCCCGATGCCGGCCGCTGCAAGATTCGCATCGAGGATGGCCGCGCCGTGGTCTACGCCGCCACGTCCGACATCGGCCAGGGCTGTAACACCGTCTTTTTGCAAGACGTTGCCGAGGCCTGCGGTCTGCCGCTGAGCTGCATTGCCAATGGCGAGTGCTCCACCGAGAACGCTCCCGACTCCGGCACTACGTCTGGCTCGCGTCAGACGGTCGTGACCGGCGAGGCCGTGCGCGGCGCCGCCTTCCTGCTGCGCGATGCCATGCTTGACATCGAGGCCGGCAAGCCTGCGCCCGCCGCTCCCGTGAGCGCGCATGGCGACGGCGTCAAGATCGAGTACGACGACGGTCGCGCCTATCAGCTGCGCACGCAGGAGCTCGTCGCCGGCCAGGGTATGCATCCTCAGGATCCCGCGGCAGCCATCAAGGCGCTCGAGGGATGCGAGTTTGGCTACGTGTATCTGGAGCCGACCGACAAGCTGGGTGCCGACGTTCCCAACCCCAAGAGCCACATCTGCTACGGCTTTGCCACGCATGTGGTCATTTTGGATGATGACGGCCGCGTGAGCGAGGTCTATGCCGCGCACGATTCCGGCAAGGTGGTCAACCCCATCTCCATTCAGGGTCAGATCGAAGGCGGCGTGCTTATGGGTATGGGCTATGCGCTTACCGAGGACTGGCCGCTCAAGGACTGCGTACCCCAGGCCAGGTACGGCACGCTCGGGCTGTTCCGTGCGCCCGAGATCCCGGATATCCATGCCATCTACGTGGAGAAGGACGAGCTGCTGCCCGTGGCATATGGCGGCAAGGGCATCGGCGAGATCGCCACGATCCCCACGGCGCCCGCCGTACAGAACGCCTATCGCGCATTCGACGGCAAGCTGCGTCCGGATCTGCCCATGGTGGATACGCCATACAGCCGCGCCCGTCACCGCGGGTAGGGTAGGGCGCAGACGACATTGCTGACGGGCTGTTCGCGCTCAGCATCAACTACATATGCTGTGCCTTTGGCCCCAGCTCCATCGCGAGCCGGGGCCTTTTGTTTGGAGCGGAAACTACGTCCCGGAATTGGCGCTCAGAATGGGATGCACTTTCCGGTAGAGCCTCTGGCGGAAAGCGTGCCCCGGAATTCGGCTCCAGAGTGGGGTGCGCTTTCCGGTTGGAGCTTCAAATGGAAAGTGCATCCCGGAATCCGCGCCTGGAATGGGATGCGCTTTCCGGAACAGCCCTCAACCGGAAGCTGCGTCCCAGTATTTCGCTTCAGGGTGGGATGCCGTTTCCGGCTGAACCCTCAGGCGGAAAGTTCATCCCAGAATTGACGCTCAGAGTGGGACACGGTTTCCGGATAGAACCTCAGCGGAAACTGCGTCCCAGTTTGAGCGTCTATTCCGGGATGCAGTTTCCGCTGAAGGACTCAACCGGAAAGCCTGTCCCATTCTGAGACGGGATTCCGGGGCACGCTTTCCGCTAGGCCCGCCATCCGGAAAGTGCATCCCGTTTTGAGCGTCCAGACTGGGACGCGCTTTCCGTTGGCGTGGCCGTTGGGAAAACGCGGCCCAGATAGGGGGGATGCGATCCGGCGATGCGCGGCCTAGCAGCTCCTACAGCTCCACTTCGTTGAGCCACGCCGGCAGCGCGGTCTGCCGGATGCCTGCCGTCTGCAGCTTTTTGGCGAGCATTCCTGCCGAGCGGACCTCGTTTATGGTAAAGCGCAGCAGAGGGTGACCGTAGAGCGATAGGTGCGCCTCGCGCTGTCGTTCGGCAACGAGCGCCTCGGCGGTGGTGCGCCCGGCTAGCATGGCCTGGTCGGTATATTTGACGAGCCCGTCGAGCTCGCCCAGCGTGAGTTCCCGCGCCTGGCGCTCCCAAGCAAAGTCCGTTCGTATGGGCTTGGCCGAATCGAAGGGGTCCGTAAGCTCGTATTGAAGCCAGTCGGGCGCAAAACCGGTCTCGATCATGACGGCGCGGGCGACCGATTCCCCACCGCTCTCGGCGCGGACGTCGGCATATCGAAGCGTTGTGAGGGCCGTACGAATCGCGCGACCATTGCGGGCGGTCGTTCGTTGCTCGACGGCCTCCATCAGCTGTTCCCGCGCAAGGCCGAACTTTGAGATCGCCGAATCGGCAATGGGCATGCCGTCGGCAAAACCAGTTTGCAGCAGGCAATCTGTGGCCGTTTGGATGGGCGGCGTTACCGATATGCCGGCTCTGTGTATTGCTCCGGCCGGCTCAATCTGGTGCCGCTGAATATGCGCGCCCGGGCGAGCCGACGGCTTTGTGGCGCTGCAGGCATGCACGACATTCAGGTGTCGCCACGAGACCTCGAGCCCCAGCAGGCAGGCAGCCGAAAACGCGCAGAACGTCCAATCGGGGTGGATGATCGCAAGGGCGCGAATAATCTCGCAATGACGCTGCGCCCGGTTGAGCTCATCCCAGCGTATTTTGCGCGCGAACAATCCCGGCATGGGGGAGACGACCGTGCTGCCGGTGCGCCGAAGGAGCGCTTTTCGGATCGCCGCGCTCGGGGGAATCAGACAGCGCCCCTCTTGTTCGGCTTGGTTCAACAGCTGGTCGATGAGTTGGTCATTGCAATGGGTCATGAGCTACCGCCTCCTTTTGGGTAGCAAAAACGTATCAGCCGGAACTTGCCGCTCAGCTGACCAAAAGCTGACCAAAATCTAACCATGCAGGTAGATGGCCTGGTTTTGACGCCATTTTTTGAAGCCGAATCGGCGGGCGGTAATCGACATCCGTGAACGGTAGCTAGTTATGAAGCCTTGGTAAGTTTCGGGACGTGTACTTTTTCGAAAAAGAGCAATCTATCTGCTGTTTTGTGTTTCTGGATCGCATATTTGAAGGCATGTGATAAAGGCGGCGGATCGTCGACTGGTATCTGCGGAAACTGTGACCCAGATTTCGGCCCCAGGGTGGGATGCCGTTTCCGGATCGGGCCTCAAACGGAAATTGCATCCCGGAACGAGCGCTCAGAGCGGGATGAACTTTCCCAACGGGGCCGCAGGCGGAAATTGCGTCCCGGATTCAAGCCTCAGAACGGGACGCACTTTCCGGATGGCATGTTTGGCGGAAACTACGGCCCAGTTTTTGGCTCCAGAACGGGATACATTTTCCGGAACGGTCCACGTGCGGTGGTGTATCGACCCTTTTGCGTGCGCCGCTTGTCGAATTACGTTATAGCTAGCTATATTATAGGAAGGTATAATATAGCTAGCTATAACGTAAGGGAAGAATGGCCCTATGTTTATCGGAAGAACAGCGGAAATGTCCGAGCTCAATCGACTGTATGGCACGGGCTCCTTTGAGATGCCTGTGATTTACGGCCGCCGTCGTGTGGGTAAAACGCGCCTTATCACAGAGTTCATCCAAGGCAAGAAGGCTATTTACTTTCAAGCTCGTCGTACCAATGCGGAGGCAAACCTGCACGGCTTTAGCCAGGCGATACTCGCGGGTTCGGTTGGTGCTGCAGGCGTGTCGTTTTGTAGTTTTGACGAGGCGTTCGATGCATTGGCCACCATGGCTCGCACGGAACGTTTGATTGTCGTGATTGACGAGTATCCCTATCTCGCCCAATCGAATCCCGAGATCAGCTCGTTGCTGCAAGACAAGATTGATCACCTGTACAAAGAGACCAGGCTCATGCTGATTCTATGCGGCTCGTCTCTTTCGTTTATGGAGGAACAGGTGTTGGGCTACGAGAGCCCGCTATACGGTAGGCGTACGGCCCAGTTTAAGATCATGCCGCTCGATTTTATGACGACCCTCGGCCTGTGGCAGAGCATGAGTCGCGAAGACGCTGCAGTTTGCTATGGCATGACGGGCGGCATTCCTGCATATATCGAGAAAGTCGATCCTGCTGCACCGCTCAAGGACAACATCAAACGTCTTTTTCTTACTCCTACGGGCTATCTCTTTGAGGAGCCGAGTAACCTGCTATTGCAAGAGTGCCGCAATCCCGAGCAATATGATGCGATCGTGCAAGCAATTGCTCAGGGGCGCTCGAAGATCTCGGAGATTGCGAGCTCTACGGGAATCCCTGCGAGCAACGTAAAGAGCTATGTGGATAAGCTGGCGTCGCTTGGGATTGTCGAGCGCGAGCTGCCCCTAAACGAGACGAGCAATAAGCGAGCCGTGTATCTGCTGAGCGACCAGATGTTTAGGTTCTGGTACAAGTTTGTTCCGCAGAACATCGGGCTGATTCAAAACGATATGGCCGAGATGGCGTATAAGCGCATTGAGCCGCACGTATCGGATTACATGGGCACGGTCTTTGAGCTTATATGCAGACAATACGTGTACGAACTCGCGCGAGCGGGCCAGCTCGATGTGGTTCCGGCGAGCGTCGGGCGCTGGTGGGGGACGGATAATCGCACGCATACGCAGGAAGAAATCGACTTGATTGTTGACGACGGCGAGGGCACTGCACTGTTTGCGGAATGCAAATGGCGCAATGAACCGGTGGACGAAGACGTGCTGCAAAAGCTCGTGTACCGAAGCGAGCTCTTTAGGCGGCAGCATAAAAGCTACGTGATCTTCTCGAAGCGTGGCTTTACGCAAGGATGTCAGGAAGCTGCGGCGAGCAGGGGAGATACCAAGCTGATTTCGTTTGCCGAGATGTGAGTGCGGGGTAGCTCTGCTCGAGAACAAGAGCCTGTCCTCGAATTGCTGGAATGGGGCCCTTCTTTTGTCGTGTTGGCTGCCGGCGGAATGTCGGCGGAAAGCGTGTCCCGGATTATAGCTCCAGAGTGGGATGGCCTTTCCGGATCGGCCCCTCGCGGAAAATGCATTCCGGAATGAGCGCTCAGACTGGGACGCATTTTCCGGATCGGCCTTCAAGCGGAAGCTGCGTCCCAGATTCTGGCTCCAGAGTGGGATGCCGTTTCCGGTTGAGGTCTCTGGCGGAAGCTGTATCCCGGAATCGAGCTTCAGAGTGGGACGTGCTTTCCCGTCAGGAGCTCAAGTGGAAACTACGTCCCGGATTCAAGCCTCGGAATGGGACGCGCTTTCCGGATGGGCTTCAAGCGGAAACTGTGTCCCAGAATCGACATGGCTTCAAGTGGAAAGCGCGTCTTAGAATGCCGCGCCGGCGTTTTTGGCGGTTGTGGTTGGAAAGGGAAGCATTGCCTACACACGCGACGACGGCGTGGCGGTGATCCCCATGGCGGCACTTGGGGCGTAGTGTTTTTGCGGGCGTGCCGTGCTTCCTTTACCGAAAATCCATTTGGTAAACCAGATGCTCGCGGATAGAATAAAGTTGACGGCGGCCCAAGTTCTGGAGAGCTGGGCAGCGCCGTTGCTTGGTCAAGAGGTCAGTGCCTTAATGGCAGCGACTTGTTATGCTTCGAATGCTGCTTGAGTGCCTCGGAAAGTTCGATAAGCGCCGTGAAGAGCGAGACCAAAGCAACCAAGAGCTCTGTGAGCTCTGATGGGCCCGGGATGACCGCTGATTCAAGTCACCGGGCCTCAATCTTTTTTATCCATTTGAATAGAGTGGGCGGCGCCCTTGGGGTCGACCGTATGGCGTGTGCCTGGCGCGCGTGGCATTGCGTCCCGCCTTCATGTCCGCACGGGCGCCTATCCTTACGGCAATGTAGCCGCCTATGTAGCAAGCGGCAGTTGACGGAGAAAGGCCCTAACCGTGTCAGCTGAAAAGACGCCGGGTATCTCGGCTATCGATACGACGAACTTTGCGCGCCAGATTGTGCTGGACTTTGAGTTTGCGCCGGTGCCAAAGCAGCGCCAGCGCCGTGGGCTGCGCAACGAGATTATCGAGGTCGGCGCCGTCAAGCTCGATTACCACGGCAACGTTATGGGCGAGTTCTCGCAGTTTGTGCAGACGGAATTTACCGAAGGCGTTGCGTTTCCCGTCCGCGAGCTTACGGGGATATCGGCTGTGGATACCGCGATGGCCGATCCGCTCTATGTGGTGATCAAAAGGCTCAGCGATTGGATTGGTCGCTACTCCGCCCAGATAGTTTGCTGGAGCGGGACGGATCGTCGACAGCTTTTGACCGAGTGTCAGGCAAAGCACATCGACCTTTCCGCATTTCCTACGGACTGGGCCGACCTGCAGGCGTTTTACACCTCGATCATGGACGTGGGCAGCCACGGGCGCGTCTCTTTGAGCGATGCGGCAACGTGGTTCGGCATCGAGTTTGACGAGTCGACGGGGCACGCCCACAGTGCCCTGGCCGATGCGCGCGTGACCGCCAAGTTGCTCAAGCAGGTGATGGACGGGGACTATCGAGTGAGCCCGCGCGCCCAGGAGATCCGCCAACGGTGGGGGATGGGCGAGCGAGCTCAGACGCGCCTTTCCAGCAAGTGCCCCGAGCTGAGCGACCTGCTGCTGAGGCTGAAGGCGGAGGGGGGGTAGGCCTTTTGAGAACGCCATTCGGTTTGGCATGGCGGGGCTGTAAGCGCGACTTCGCCCTGCTGTTTGAATCGAAGCGTCAACCAGTATGACGGGCTGTCTGATCTGTCTGCCTACGCCATCGCGATCCCGCGCGCCGCACTCAGTAGCTCATACTCCCTTTAGTTCCACTGATGCAGCTCAGCGGCATCGACGGCATCGCGACACAGGTCCAGGAACACCTCGGCTCCCTCGCAGAAGCACTCACGGGCAAAGGTGCCAGATCCGTCCGCAACGCACGCGCCGTCAGACACTATGACCCAATCCAGGGGCACGGAAACGACAGGAGCCCCCGCTCGTGACCGCGGGTCGGGGCTGCGACAA